>CAZHHK010000023.1:0-31205 GCA_964531405.1 uncultured Spirochaetales bacterium
TCGTCATGAGGGCTTTTTTATTTGAACTCCGTATTACTCATACCATCTCCTTATTTTAAAATAGATTTAAATATATACATAAAAATTATAAATTGTAAATTAAAATAAATCAAAACCGAGGATATATAATCCGTAAAAAGAAAGGGGTTGTCTAGTAATAGCTTTTTAGACAACCCCTGTTTTTATTCTGAGTAATTATATATTTTACATTGTTACTATAAACTCTTTCCCTTTTCTGTATAAGAAAAAATAATTTGTATTATCATCATTATCTTTTAGTATAGTTTTTAGCTCTTCAATAGAATTTACTTTTTTGTCATTTATTTTATAAATCACGTCGCCTTCTTCTATGCCAGCACTGGCAGCCATACCCTGAGGATCGATTTTTATAATAAGTACGCCATTTAAATTATTTGGCAAATTATACTGTTTTTTTAGCTCATTATTTAGATTAGCAAGCTGAATTCCATATTGATCGAAGATTTCAGAATCAGCTTTTGTATTAATTGCTTTCATGTCATTTCTGTTACCAAGTATAACTTCCTTTTCAATAACCTTATTGTCTCTCAGTATCTTAAATGTGACTTTTGATCCCGGTTTTGAATTACCTATTGCAATTGTAAGATCACTTGATTTTTTTAATTCTTTACCGTTAAGTTGTAATAAGATATCGCCGACAATTATCCCTGCTTTGCTTGCGGCGCTGTTTTCCATTATATTTAATACATGCATGCCATATTTTGTGCCGGTGATATTTAAAGTTTTAATTTTATCTTCGTTTAATTCTTCAAAGATTACACCAAGGTAACCATGTTCAACTTTACCGCTTTCAATAATTTGATTTGCTGTAGCTTTAGCGATGTTTACAGGAATGGCGAAGCCGATACCGATATTTCCTCCTGATCTTGAGAAAATCAATGTGTTTATACCTATAACTTCACCGGATAGATTTAGCAAAGGACCTCCAGAATTACCTGGGTTAATTGCGGCATCTGTTTGAATGAAATTTGTCAAATTTACCCTGCCTGCATTGATATCGCTTCTTCCAAGAGCGCTTATAATCCCGAAAGTCATTGAACCCTGCAAGCCAAATGGGTTGCCGATTGCCAGTACAAAATCTCCAGTTTTTAATTTATCCGAATCTCCGAAATTTGCAACAGTTAATGAATCTTTTGTGTTTATTTCAACAACAGCTATATCAACATCAGGATCTGTGCCCAATAGCTTGCCAATATAAGTTTTTTCATTTATTATAACTTTAATTTTGTCGACATCTTCGATTACATGATTATTGGTTATAATATAATATGAATTATTTTTTTTCATGTAGATCACGCCTGATCCCAATCCACCCTGTTTAAATTCCTTCTTTTTTGGCGGATTCTTTTTATTGTTATCATTATTATCCCATGGGCTTTTAAAGAAAAAATCGAAAGGGTCAAAAGGTTCATAACGTTGAGTGATCGTTTTTTCGGTGCTGATTGATACAACGGACGGCGAGACTTTTTCGCCGATAGAATTAAATTTTGCTTGAAGATCATATATAGATGTATTGCTGTCACCAAAAGAAAAAATTGCAGAAAAAATAGTAAAAATTACTAATAAATTAAAAAAGACTATTCTTTTCAAGGTAAACCTCCGTTTTTATAAATAATCATATTCTAAATATATGATTATTTAAAATAATAAAAAATATTTTTTTTAATTTATTTACATATTTTACCAGTACTTTATTAAAAATTGAAAATTAGAATTGAATTTAAAAATATAAATCGTGCTTTTTTTGTGTCTTTATTGAGAAATTTTATTTTTTGGAGGTATCGCGGGTGATTAATTTATTTTGATTTCTCTCTAATCTGCTTTTTTAATGTCTCTTGCAGACTGCCAAATCTTTTTTTATTGTCTTCGCTTAATTTACATAGATGATTATGGGAGAAAAAAATCATTTTTAATTTTTCAAGCTCGGTTGCACTTGTCTCATTGTCAAAATTTCTGTATTCAAGATCTTCAGGGATATTTATTTGTTTTATTCTTAAAAATAAAGTCATCGTAAAATGCTGAAGATACTTCATGGCTGCTTTATTTGGATTGACTACATAAAGATGTTTATTAAAGCTTTTAAAAAGCTTTTTTTCAAGCCCTATTAATAGTCCTAAAAATGTTGAATCCATGTATTCTGTATCACTCATGTCTATGTACATATTAAAGCATGGATTAATTTCGGAGATATGATTATATAGATACTCTTGAAGATTGAAACTTAAATTTGCTGTTATATGCCCCACCGGCTTAATAAAAACATCATTTTTATAAATACCGATAAGAATATTATTATTACAAAATCCCATTTTCCTTTGTTTAACCAATTTATCCTTTAATGAATATATATCTATAAGATAATTATGTCAATTATAAATAATAAAATATTTACGTTTATTTATCGCGATTTATTGAATTTGTGCTTTTTATATATATTATATTAATTGATTTAAAAAATACATATTTCATATCTCGGATTTTAAAGTATTCCATAAAATGTTGCTTATTTTATCAAGATCATCATTGATTTTGTAAGTGAAAACATCATCATAATAAGTAGGATCTTTATTGATAATTATTGATTTAACTTCATTGGCAAGTTTTAAAGCAAAACCAGCTGCTGGCTGTACCTGTAATGAAGTACCCATAACTATGAGTAAATCGGTTTTAGGAGTATTTGTATAGGCTTTGAAGAATTCTTCAGGAAGTTGTTCACCAAAGAATACAACGTCAGGTTTTATTATTCCATTACACGTACAGTAAGGTACCGTGCCGTTTTTCATTGAAACTTCAATTTCTTTAAATTTATACGATTTTCCGCATTTTTGGCAATGGGCATGTGAGTATGTACCATGGCAAGCAATGACTTTTTTACTTCCTGCTTTTTCATGGAGCATGTCAATATTTTGTGTTACAATAATGGAAATTTTATTTTTTTCTTCAAGCCATGCGATGAATTTGTGTGAGATTGATGGTTGAACATTATTGGAAAAAAAATCTTTTGATAATTCAAAAAAGGGTTTTGGATTATCTTTAAAATAGTTTATTTCAAAAATTGCTTCGGGATATGGAAGATTATATTTTTTTTTGACAATATTATATAAGCCGTTTTCGCTTCTAAAATCCGGTATACCACAGCTTGTGCTTATCCCGGCACCGGTGAATACAGCAATATGCATGGAAGATTTAATTAGTTCGGCTATTTTATTTATTTCAGAATTCATTTTTTAATAATTCTTTTTCTGACTGCAGGAATAATTCCCAGAGTTTATTATAATCAAATGCAACAGTAAATTCTTTAAATTCATCGACAACATTTTGAGGGGGCTTGAATAAAATCCCTCTGTCAGCGCTTTTTAACATTGCTATATCATTATAGCTATCACCGCAGGCTATTATTTTAAAATTTAAATCTTTAAATTTTAGTACCGAATTTCGTTTAGCATCATTTATTCTTAATTTATAGTCTTTAATATATCCATCGTCATCAATTAAAAGATTATGACAAAAAATAGTTGGATAATCAAGCTGTTTCATTAATGGCATTGCAAATTGATAGAATGTGTCTGATAATATTATAATCTGAAATTTTTCTTTAAGCTTAATAAAAAATTCTTTAGCTCCATCAAGAGGTCTTAAAGTATTTATAACCTCTTTAATGTCATTTAATTTTATCTTTTTTTCTTTCAATATTTTCAGGCGATACTTCATTAATTCATCATAATTTGAAATGTCTCTAGTTGTAAGTCTTAAGTCGGGAATATTTGTTTTTTCTGCGACATTAATCCAAATTTCAGGAAAAAGTACGCCTTCAAGGTCCAAACAGGCTAAAATCATTATTGCTCCATAAAAAAATTTATATGGATATTACATGAAAAATATGATTTTGTCCATTTTTAATATTTATTTATTTAACTCTTTTTAAGAAATCGATAATTATCCCGGCTATTACTTCTGGACCAGATACTATTGAAAGATGCCCATAATCGCTTATAACAACTAAACTGCTGTTTTTTATATTTTGAGCTAAATTCCTGCTTGCTTTCATTGAAACCAGAGAATCGATTTTGCTGGCTATTATTAAAGACTTTGAATTTATTGTTGGTAAAATTTTTGCGCAATTTCGTCGAATAATCTTTTTATAAATATCAATCACGCATTTACCGCAATTGGAGACAACGACTTTCTTTGATGCGTCTATATGATCCTGCGTGAATCGTCTGTCAAATAGTGTAGGAAGTGCTATATTGGTCATCGTAAAGTTGAAATTTAAATGAAGTAATATTTCTAAAAGTTTAAATTTTATCTTATTGTAAATATTGTCAGCAAACAGGTGTTTTGTATGAAGAAGGATTAATGATTTAATCATATTTTTATATTTTTTATAAAATTCAAGTGTGAAAATTCCTCCGATGCTGTAGCCTAGGAGATCAATTTTTTTGATATTTAAATTTTTTAAAAGCTTAAAAGCAAAATCAACAAAATCTTCAATGTTAAAATGATCAACTGGATGTGAATATCCATGACCCGGGTAATCTATAACTATTACTTGATGATATATGGCAATATGTGGAGCAAAATGGTCTATCATTATATCAATACTACCGTCAAATCCGTAAAACATTAATATAGTATTTTTTTTATTTTTCTTATTATATACCTTATAAGCAAGATTTAAATTTTTATATTTAAAAAATTTTATACTTTTTTTGCTTTTTGTGGGGCGCCATTTTTCACGTTTTTTCTTTATATAAGCTTTCATTGGATTCTTCCTGGATGATTTTAGATATATTATTAATTTTAAAATTTTAAAACAAATTTTTATACTTAAAAATATGTTTTTTGTCCGTCGATCACTCAAATGTAAATATAAGCTAGTTTTAAAAAACAAAGCATTGTTTACATACCTTGAGTGTTTGGTTATCCGAATGCAAAATTGTTAAATAAAAAGCAGGATAGTTTAAGTAATCTATAAATTTTTATATTTAAAAAATTTTATATTACATGCCCGTTAGATGATATAAAAAAATATTCGTTGATGGAGAAATAAAATGTATAAAAATTTGTCTGACATAATTAATAATTATAAAAAGGGTTACATCGACAGACGGGAACTATTAAAGCATATTAATCAGATTATTTTAAATGTGCCATCGTATTTTAAATGTTATGATAAAGACGTTTTGCATGATTTTTATGCTATGATAATATCAAAGATAGATAAAATTCTATCTGGTTATGAGAACATAAATCATGCAAGCTTTAAAACATGGTTTACAAAGGTATTAAAGATTAATTTTATTACATATATAAGAATGAGAAATGAAAAAACGGCTAAAGAATTTCAGCATGAATTATTTTATCATTTATTTAAGGAATTCCCTGTAAATGGTGAAGATGTTGAATGTTATGAAAATAATGATGTTTCGATTTTTGATTTTTTGTCATATAATGAGAAAGCAGTATTATCATATAAATTCGGGTTTAATTTTATCGAAGATAATGATAGTAGTTCGGCAAGGATAATTCTAGAAAAAATGGAAAAAAGAAAAAAAGTGGAGCTTAAAATTGAAAAAAGATATTTTAAGCTTATATCATTGCAAAGAAAAATTTGTGAAACTCAAAATGAAGAAATTAGAAGAGAACTGATGAAAGAAGAAAAGATACAAAAAGAATTCAAGAAAAAGCTTGAAAATAAATATAAAAATTTCAATATTCTGCCCAGTAATAAATGGGTTGCCTCTAAAATGGGATGGCAAGAAGGGACAGTTGCAGCATATCTTAGTAGGATTAAAACTAAAATTTTAAAAAAAATTAATTGCGAAGGGAGTATTTTTGGAGATAAAGTTAAAAATAGTATATGAAGATGAGTCTATCATCATATTTGATAAGCCTCAAGGTATACCATCAACTGCCGGGAAAATCGGCAGTTTCATTGAAATTGTATTTAAACATTATCCTCAATTAAAATTTGTTAACGGATATAAAAAAAATGAAGGCGGCTTATTAAACAGACTTGATAATGAAACCGGTGGAATAATAATGTTTGCAAAGACCGATAAGAGTTTTAGTTATTATTCTTCATTGATGAAAAATAACAGAATTAAAAAGATATATTTGGCAATGGTGGACGGCATCCCCGCATCGGAAAATGGAGTAATAGATGTGCCAATAGCTCATCATTATTCTGATAAAAAACGAATGACGGTTGCAAATAACAGTAAATACAGAGGTAGACCAAGACAAGCGTTAACACATTGGAGATTAATTAAAACGTTTGGCAAAAGATCTTATCTTGAAGTTATGATACAAAAAGGGGCGAGGCATCAAATACGTGTTCACCTTGCTTATATAGGATTGCCAATTACTGGCGATAAATTATATAATAGAAGAAAAACAAGCGAATTCTCTTTTCATCAATTGTATGCTTATAAAATTGAATTTATGTCATTTTTTTATAAAAAGATTAAATTGGCAATTGATGTTCCGTTTTATTATAATAATTAAAAAATTGCATATTTAGAATAGTAAAATATTTAAAAACTATAGAATTTATCCAGTTTGTTTAAATTTATTGTTTGTTATCCGATAATTAGTATAAAATCTATAAAAACGCATAAATAAAATTTGAAATTTTATAGATTTTGTTGTATCATAATTATTGAATAATGCTGGATTGTCTAAAAAGTATAATTTTCTAAACATCAAAAATTTTCTAGATTGAATTGCATGATAAAAATTTTAAAAGAAATTTTATCATGCAATTGATGATGGTGAATTTTATACCTTTTAGACAACCTTAAGGGGATGTCATCGATGAAAAGGTATTTATATTTATTCTTTATTTCTTTATTTATTATTCCAATGATTTTTTATACTACTACATGTTCAAATCCTTTGTATGGTGTCGGGGATGACACGGATGTTAAAGATCCTAAAATAGATATCAGCTCTCCGTCTGATGCTGAAACTGTGGGTAGGAATTTTATTATTAAAGGCACTGCATGGGATGATAAAAAATTAAACAAGATTACTATAGAATCCGACTGTATTAAGACAAAAGAGATTAAAGCATCTTCTGATTGGTCTGTAAATATTGATATTAATCCTGCCGGAACATCACTGGCCAATCAAAAATTTAAAATTACGGTTTCTGATAAATCGGGTAGGACCAAAACTACATATTTAAATTTAACAATAGATTTTGAGGGACCAACTGTTACCTTAGTAAGTCCATCATCTTCAGAGCTTCCTAAAAAAAACGGAGAAGCTTATTCTGGAAATGTTGATTTTAAATTTGTAGTTACGGATAACACATTGGACGGTGTTAGTACAGATTCTAGCAATAATTATATACGAATATTTAATCCCCTTGATCCAAATAATAGTACGTATATAACAACCGGGCATATTACCCATGTCGAAGGGAATAACTGGATATTTACTTATAATACAGGCAATAAACCTGAAGGCATATATAGATTAAATGCATATTTTTACGATAATTTTGGTAATCAATCAAACATTTGCACGGCTGATATATATCTTGCTCCTGTATCTGACAAGCCAACTTTGACTTTAGTACAGCCTGATCCAAATGCTAATCCATGTGTAAAGATATCAAAAAACCTTATAGTTTATGGATATGCCAATGACAATGTAAGCATTGATAAAATTGTATACAATATTAAGGATTTATCCGATATTGAAAAATTTAACAAAACAATCAATGCCGATGGAAACTCATTATATACATTTTATGATATAGTTGATACATCAAGCATTGGTTTAACTAATGGTAAATTTAAACTTACAATTCATGCAGAAGATAACAATGGGATTTTGTCGGATGAAGTTGTTTCATATTTTGAGATTGATAATTCTATACCATATCTGATCTTACTTGATTCTACGACGCCTATTGTTGGTAATACACCTATTAATGGTAAATATATAAATTCAGATTTTACAGTAGATGTACAATGCGATGTTGTAACAGCAACCGTTCAGTATAAAATTACTCAAAATACTCTGGATACAGGGTGGAATCCATGGGGTGCAATGAGCCAGACGGGAAATGTTTTCACAAAGTGCATGGATTTTAACTTATTGTATTCAACATATGGATTTAGTGATGGTATTATCACTTTGAGAATTAAAGCAACGAAAGATGATAAAATCTATGAGGTTACGAGAACCTTTTATATTGATAAGACACCTCCTCAAATAAGCATAACTTCTCATGTAAACAATCAAAAAGTAAACGGTGCTGTTAAATTGTCTGGGACAGCCTACGATAATCTTGGGCTTGGTGATAAGGTAGAAGTTTTTAATCCTGACCCTGCAATAAATACATGGCAAGACGCAACCAATACAACTTCATGGACCTATACGGTAAGCACGGAAACAAGCGATATAGAAACCAAATTTAATGTTACTGGGGCCAATACCTATGATGCTTTATTTAGGGTAAGAGTTTCGGATAAAGCAGGTAACACAACGATTGAGGATATCCATTTAATAATAGATCCATCTGGTGATATACCAAAAGTAGTGCTCCTTGATCCGAATCCGTCATCAAGCGGCATGAAAGTATCAGGGAATCTCTCAGTATTGTGCACAATGGATGATGATGATTTCCCATCAAAAGATATGACAGGCACAATTGTTGTTTATGATGGTGCTACTCCTGTACCAGGTTTGTCAAGGACTTATACAAAAGCAATAAGTGGTTTCCCAAATATGTCAATGATAATAGATACAGCATCACTGATAGATCAAAAACTTTATACTTTAAAAGTAAATGGGACAGATTGGCATGGCAAGGTTGCGCCAGAGATTGTTTTTGATTTTATTGTAGATAAAAATGCTCCTGTTATAGAATTAGCCCAGCCTGTTACTGATTCATATAAAAGAAATACTATTAATTTCGTGGGCAAGGTAAAAGATGAAAACATTATATCGAGCCTCAATCTTACTTATATAGATAAAAATCTTGTAACACAAACAAGACCTGTGACATTAACACCAGCAGCACCGGAGAGTGGAAAACAGGTATGGACATTTAACTTTACTTTGAATGCTTCAGGTGCTGATACAGGTTTAGGCGGGACAAATATCGACTGGGGTGACGACGAGTGGGGCAATAATCCTCATCTGTTTACATTGAGGGCTACAGATGAGACAGGGTCTATGTCTTATAATTATACAACCATTAATCTTGATAACCATGATCCAACAGGCAACATAACATATCCCGAAGAAGGACATATAATAGATATAAATGGTGAACCAACAGAGATGCTTATTAAAGGAGGCATGAATGATACTCCATCTCAGGGTATAGCATATCCGTTGAATTTAAATTTAATCAGAATTGAATTATGGCAGGGAGGAGCATATCACTCTATAATAAAAGATTGGAGCACGGGAGGTGCAAATTTTGTTGCACCGTCTACAGCTGAGAGCTTTACTTATAAGTGGAATCATTCTGCGATACCGGATGGAAGTTATGCGGTAAGATTGTATGTTAAAGATAATACAAACTCTACTCCTGTTATGGCTAAAGAAGTTAATATAATCAAAAATGCATATCCGCCGATTGTAGAAACCATTACTTTTGCAACCAAAGAATTTTATAGAGGTGTTGTGTCTTTTAACACTACAGGCAGAGACAGAGGTACTCTTGCAAGCGGTAACGGCGTGGACAAAGTGGATATGCTTGTTGACGGAGTTGTTAAATCAACTATCGAACATAATGAGACAACAGAGATTTCTTTTAATGATAATTTTAATCTTGATACAACAACTTTAACAGACGGTACTCATGAGATATCTTTTAGAGTTACCGACAGATCGGGTTTAACCAATATAAAATCGGCAGGCAATATAACGGTAGATAATACGCCGCCTGTTATAACTACCCCGACTTATTATACTCTTGATTATGCATCACCGATTACAAATTATTCGGCATATCTTGGATTTACATCCGAAGTAAATGATCTGTATTCTTTGGTAGGTGACAATCCTCAATTTAGGATCACAACGGATAGCGGTACTCAAATTTTAAACTGGTCATATTTTAATTCACAAGTTTGGGATGGTCAAAAGAGATATACGATGTCGTTTACTAATTATCTTTATGTATTTGATTATTTAAATGACGGTCCGTTGCATATTTATATTAGGAGTCAGGATGCTGCGGGAAATGAGGCAATAAGTGAATTTCAAATATCAAAGGCTACCGCATTGCCAGCCGTAGCAATAACACTGACTAAGGATCCTTATATAAGCGATGTGCTTGATGCAATACCTGGTAATGATACGATCGAAATATCAGGTACCGTAGATAGTAGTACGGACAGATTATGGATAAAGGTTGACAGTAAAGCTGAAGTCGAAATACCAGGTCCATTTGGTAGTGGTACTTTTAGTAAATCATATACAAAGACAGAGCTCCCTTCGGGAAATCATACATTCAGAATGAGAGCTATGAAAAATGGTAACCAGAATATATTGACTAAAACCATAACAGTAGATCATAGTGTGCCAGTTGTGTCCATTAGTAATATAATAGTAGAAAAATCTGGAGAGGGTCATGTATCAACAGATTACAGCAATATTTCTGGTAAAGTAATTTATTCAGGAACATATACTGATAATCTTAAAGATACATTCTCCAAATCAGATATTAAATTACAGATTAAGGTTGGTAATTTAGCATGGACTAATGTACCTGATGCAAATATTACTCAAAAAACTGGTGCTAGTAATCCATGGACATGGACTTATGAGGTTGATACTGAGGATTTATCAATATTATCTACGAGAGTCGGAATATTGAATGTACAGTTAAGGGCAAGCGATAAAGCAGAAAATCAGGTTTCAACTTCCAGCACTAAAACGGTTGTGCCTTATATAAAATCAATTACATCGACTAATCAGACAAATTATCCTGTATTCGATACTAAGTATTATCAAAACAGTACCTGGGCTAACCATGAAAATAGAAGGTATTCTCTTGCTCAAGGGACTACGATAAATATAAATGGATATAACCTTGATAATACAGGAAATGATCCTGTTGTATTCCTTGGCACAAATACATTGAGTACTACAATTATTGACCATCATCTATTAAGGGTAACAATACCTACCAATGATACAGTAGGTAAATCTGGCGATCTTTATGTTAGATTATCCGATGGCAGTGTATACAGAGATTCGACCATAGTAGCACTTTATATTTGGAAATTTAACAGGATTGGTGATGATTATGATACTCTGGATTCAAGAAGCCTGGATATGAGTCTAAGATCCGATGGCAAGGCGTTTGTGACTTTTGCACGAGATCATCAGGTAACTGAGTATACAGGATCAATAAATGATTACTGTATTTACAGGATCGATGAAGATGATACACAGGCATATAATACATATGGTGAAGTAGATCCGATGTGGTTTACTGCAAACGGAATTTATGGGAATTACAGATACACAGCTTCATGCGTTGATGAATGGACAGGCAGGGAAGATACTATAATCAAGCCTACATTAAATACAGACTATGGATATTATTCTGCAGCAACAGGCGGATCCGGATTAGGAGATTATACTCCATTAAGGACAGCATTGCCAGGATCAGGCAAGACATCAAGCCAGTTTAATACATCGAAGTATGGAAGTCTTGCTATACGGGAGACAGGAAGCGGTAACGGGACAATATATCTTGCCGTATATGATGATGACTCTAGAGCAACCTCACCGGTCCCAACATTATTCCTCGCTTCTGTGACATTGTCTGGTTATGATCCAGCAGGATCGCCTAACAATCCTGTTTATGCAAGGAGAGTAATTGGGACCAACAATCCAGGTCCATGGAATGGTATTGCTTTAACAAGCGCTGGATATCCTGTAATTGTATATTATACGACAGCAAATAACAAACTTAATCTTGGGTACAATACATCTACATTTACGCCCGGAGATGATAGTTTTACAAATAAAATTCTAACCGATGGAGGTAAATATTGTAAGATTGCTATTGATAATAATAATCTTATAAGTATTTCTTCCCAGGATAAAGATAATAATTTATCTTATGTTGTTTTAAGTAATGTAACGGATAATTCTCCGGCATTTATTACTCTTGAAACGATGGCGAATGATGGTATTACCGGATTTAATACTTCAATCTGTCTTGATAATGATAATAAGCCTTATATATCATATATAAATAATTCACAGATAAATACAAAATCTGCGCTTCATCTAGCAAGATTTACAGGTTCAACTGTTAATAAGGCTAACTTATCGACTCAATCAAACTGGGAGTATATGGCGGTGCCATCTCCTTATGTTGTAAATGCTGATAATACGGTAATAAGATGGTATTCGGGTAGTAACTGGCCTGTAATTGCTTATAAGGCAAATAATTATATTTATATTGCCAGGATGGTAAGGTAGGGGGAGTGCTTATGAAGAGATTTAAAAGTTTAGTGATATTGTTTGTAATTTTAATATTTTCAGGGATGATATTAACAATGTATTTTGCCTGTACACAAAATACATTCGGCGGTATTGGCGAGAATCCCGATATTAAGGCTCCTACTATTGATATAAAGACTCCTAATAATAATGATACTGTTGTTGGGACTATAACTCTTAGTGGTAATTGTCATGATGATTTGAGAGTCTCAAAGATTGAGGTGTGTTATTTATATATTGATAACACTGGCAGATCTATAAAAAATGTCATAGGTACTGCGGATATAGCTAACGGCAAATGGGAATATAGACTTAATACAGGAGATTTTGATGATGGGAGTAAGATTTTTAAAATTATAGCATACGATAAATCTGGAAAATCAAGCGAAGTGAATATTACTTTGATTTTAAATAATTATGGTCCTGTAATAACAATCAATGAGCCAACTGGGATTAAGCCTATAGCATCAAAGTTTACCACAGTTATCACTTTAAATAATGATGTAGATGTGTCGGTAATTGATTGGGAAATAGTAAGTAAAGATGATCCTAATATAAAAATAGGTAATACAAAAAATGTTTCCATAGCAATGAGCGGAGGAGAGGCGGCTTATTCTTTTGAGATAAGTAATATCATTGATTTAAAGAATAACTATGGGTTTAATTACGGTGAATGTTTATTACGAATAAGAGGAAAGGATATTAATAATAAATATTCAAAGAATTGGGCGGAAAAAACGATTATTATAGATTTTAGGAATGATTCTCCTGTTATCGAATTGTCATATCCTGCAGAAACCGATCTGGCTAGTGCAAAAACTTATTCTTCTGATTTTACAGTAGCAGGCAATGCTAGTGATGATGACGCTGTTAAGGCAATAGAATTATGGTATAAAAAAGTCGGTGAGCCTGATACAAGTGCAATAACGGTAACTCTGGATTATTCTGCAGATCCAAAAACATATCAGGTTTTCAGCAAAAACTTTACAGGCTTAACAGATGGTGCTTATGTTATTAAGGCAAAAGCAATAGATATTAATAATACAGAATCTGCCTATACCGAATTGCATTATTTTAAAATAAACAGCAATTTCCCTGTAATAACTTTTACTAATCCTCCTTATGGAAGCTGGCAAAGAGATGTCATTCACATAACGGCTAATATTACTTCACCGGGAAGTAATATAGCCGAGATAAAAGTAAAAATCGATGAGAATGGTACTTATACACATTATGATTCTCCGGGTACTAACAGTTACAATTTTGATGCACCCTTTGATACTGTTGCGGCTAAGCCAGGTGGAGGAGAGATAAGGTACTTCATAAGCGTAGAGGATCAACTGGGTAACACTACAATAAACAGTATATTATTTAATGTTGACAATACGGCGCCTTCCGGGACTATCGATTATCCGGCTGATCCAAATAGCGGTTTAAATCAAATTGTAAGGCTCCAAGGTACTGCAAGAGATGAAGATGGGGCGGTAAACAGTGGTATTCAATCTGTAAAATTAAACATCGAAGGTATTGGTGATGTTACGCCTAACGGATTGGCAAGTTGGTCTTATGATTTTGATACTTCTGCAATAGCATTAGATACAAGGACTTTAACAGTTACAATAACCGATATAGCCGGTAATACCTATGTTACAACACGAGAATTAAATATAGATCAAAATGCTGACAAACCAATAATTCATGTAAATAACCTAAATGAGAATGATAAAATTTATGGGATGTTTACTATAACAGGCGATGCACAGGATGACGATGCAGTAAAAAATGTTGTTTTGGAATTATGGAATTCTACGGGTACAGTTAAGCTTGATACATTTTATGCATCCGGTACAACTTCATGGTCTTATAAATTTGATACTACAGCCTATGCAACAGGCCAGTATATTTTAAAATACGTGGCTTATGATATTTATAATAAACCTTCAGATGTCGGAAGCATAAATTTTTATATAGATCCTGATCTTCCTGTGATATATTTTACTTCTCATGCCGAAAACGACGCTATCAAGGCAAATACAACAATAAGCGGTTATGTAGATAAAACTACAGGTAAGGTATCTGCCATAGAGATAAGACTACAGGGCAATAATTATACTCAAAATTGGACTTCAAGCGGATTGACAATAACAGGATTAAATACCTTTCATGCGACTTATTCTTATAATGTAAACACAACTACTTATGGTGAAGGTCCAATAATAATCAGTATCAGGGCAAGGGATGATATTAATAAAGAAAATACGCTAATTAGAAATTTAGTAATAGATACACAGAGGCCAAGCGGTAATTTAACATTACCTATAGCGGGGACGATTTATTCCAGCGGCACAGTATCTTTTGCCGGAGTATGCTCAGATCCTACTCCGACCTCAGGGTTATCAAGTGAGAATATTTTAATAAATGTTGTAAATAAGGATACTACCGAGGTCACCTCTGTTGTCGATGGTTCTGCGCCTGAAATTATAAATGGCTCTATTTCAAACTGGACATACACATGGAATGTCCCTGCTTTACAAAAAGATGGGTTGTATGAAGTCCGTCTGATTGTAACAGATAGAGCAGGGAATAATGCGGTACAGGATGCATCTCATATATTATTAGTAGATAATATAAGGCTTGCAAGGTATGTGCCTCAGTTATCAAACCTCTATATAAACGGGGTACCTGCCGCAGATAATATATATATAACGGCAAATTGCAACTTTACCGGGGATATCAGTGATATAGACGGTAATGATCTTGTTAAAGGTGTTAAACGAGTAGAAATATATTTAAGTAATAATGATATTATTGATGCAGGAGATTTATTGATTACAAGTAGGGATTATACAGGTGCCAATACAACAGAATCATTTAGTTTGAATTACACTTTTACATCTTCAAGACAGTATTTAATATACCGTGCAATTGATAAGGTGGGAGGATATAAGGATAATCCTATTAGAGTCAATATTGATTTTACCGCTCCTTCTCAGGCATTTAAATATACTTCAAGGGATTATGCTCCATCTGTCCAATCAGCTAACCCCGGGTATTCAAGCCTTTACTGGATTAAATTAGATGCAACGGATAATAATGATATGTCAGGCTCTGTCGTACAGATCAAACTGGGCATAACATCAGGAGGAGATGAAATAGCCGGTTTACAGACTTTTGCTATGGGGGATTACTTTAAGATTGATCTTCACGATTATACGGATACCCCAATTTATTTATGGTATAAACTAAGGGATAAAGCAGGTAATGAAACAACAAATGTTTTGTCTCTTGCAAGGGATACAAATATGCCAGCATTAATATCTAACGCTTTATCAAAGGGATATTTGAATAATGCCGGGTTATCCGTATCAGGTACTGCAACTGGCGGCGGAAAGAACGTTATAAGTGTAAAATTTTCTAGTGTGGACGGGGATTTAACTACAGGTATTGATGCAAATAGTTACAGCCCTGCACTTCCGGTATCATCGACCACGTGGTCATATAATATCCCCGCTCCGGGAGGAGAAGGAGAGCATTATATCTATGCACTGGTTACTGCGGATGACGGTACCAACTGGTATGAAAAATATGATTTTATATACGATGTGACAAGTCCTTCTACAACAGTTAGTTTAATACAATTATCCAATGAGGGTAGGGTTGTAGGTGATAATCTCTCAGGTACTGTAAGGTTTACAGGAGTTTATACTGATAATTATGATGATAAATACAATGAGAGCGATGTTGTTATAACCTTGAATATAGGCACAAAAACATTTGATGTTACAAACAAGACAAAAAATCCTGACGGATCTATAACATGGATATATGATTGGAATACACAGTTAGGCACAGCGGTTAACGGATTTGATGTTGTAGCATCAAATCTTGCTGTATCCGTTACTTGTATGGATGTTGCGGGTAACAGCTTTACTCAAAATATGACAAATAAAAATGTGGTGCCTTATATTACAAGCATAACAGAAGAGCAGGGTAAAGTTGTATCGGTTTATGGATTTAATAGTGTAAGTGGATTGTGGGAAAATCTTAATGACAATCAGACCTATACTTACAGAAGAGGAAGTGGCAATATAACAATTAATGGATACAATCTCAATGCTGCAGGATCAACCGAAACTATTACATATACAAGAAAATCCAATGGGGCAACACATACATGGAACGGTTTTACCCAGGATATGAATGCTATAACTTTTGATCCTACATGGACTCCTGCATCCGAGGTTACTCATGGAGAATTAAAAATATCAGTAGGTGGAGTTGATTCAAACAGCAAGAAGATTTATGTGATTTATAATTATCCTGCACCGACTGGATTTGCCGGTATAGCAGAAACCGATATGGTGCTTGATGATACCAATAACGCAAGAGTTGCTGTACAGAAGCATTTTATAGGGCAAAGTACTTATAACATAACAAGAAGCGGAAGAACTTATAATGTTGAATTTAATGGTTCTGGTTTATATAAATTTAAAGAAACTTCTGAGAATACCTTTGATGCAACAACATTAAATCAAGATTATTTCTTGGCACATGGATATAACAGATTTTGGTTTATCAATTTAGCTAAAGATATTGGTACTGCGGCACAAACAGATGGTAAATTCTATCTATTTACTGATGATAGCGAAAATTATGAAGGACCAACAAAAGGCTTAATGCTTATGGGAGACAATAATTTTTGGGATACACTGCCATATATTCATAAACATATAAGTAATTATAATCCTATTTGGCAGCCAGTTAATGATTGGAATACAAATCCAACTCCTAGTAATAATACTGGCTCACAATACCGAAACAGATGGAGGATGTCTGCAACTAACAATTACAATGGAGATAGCAATTTATATGACTGGTCTGTAACATGGGGAGATATTATTGCAAAAGATGACATAGTTTACACTGTGTGGTTTTCTCAATACGACAATACGATGCGTTACAGGAGACTTAATAATCTAACTAATAATTCCACAAAATCTCCTGCAGGAAGTGGCGCGGATGGGTCAATTAATTTTACAATAAAAGGTAGTTATCCGGCAATTACACTGGATACAAGTGGTAGACCAGTAATAGCATGTTTCAATGAGTCAAGTAACGGTGGAGATCTTACGATTTATGCTGCGTCAAATACAGATCCACAAACAGCAGGAAATTTTACTGCAACGATTGTATCAACGGTAAGTGTGATAGATGGTGCATATCCTGATATAGCAATCGATGGTTCAGGCGGAGTACATGTGGTTTATCAGGATACGACAAATGGTACGTTAAAATATCTTTATGCTTCAAGTGTTGGCAATTTGCAATCCGGGACTTATTCAACGATTGTTATAGATAATGATGCTGCACCAGGATTTTACTGCGACTTGAGATTGATGCCAAATAACAAACCTTCTGTGACATATCTGTCATTTGGTTATACAGGCACGAAGAATGCATTAAGGACTGCTAGATTTACAGCAGGGGATAGTGATTTTACAAACATGTCCAAATGGGAAAGATTTACTTTACCATCCGCTAATGATATAACGGAAAATAAAGTCAGGGGCTATTATGTTGATGCAGCTAATGACTGGTTATTCGGTTTTGCTAAATCTGACAGACCTGAATTTTTCAGAGAAAAGCCATAGAAAAAATTGAGGTTGAATATTAAATGAACCGCTTTAATACATGCGGTTCATTTTTATTTATCTGTGGAGAGTAATGTTTTGAATAAGTGTTTATTGATTCAAAGAATTTTATTTGTTTTAATTGTATTGGTTTTATCCTCCTGTAATAAAGTAGAGACTGATCCTGCAAAGAAGGCAAAGAAAATAAAATTTGATAAATGGAATGAAGCAATAATTCCAAGAGATTCAAGATTAATAGCAAGTAACCAGATTGCAAAAATAAAAAAAGCATTATATAGAACAAATATCGAGATTGAAGTATTAAAAAAAGCTTATATTTTAAACGGCTATGAAGAAATTCCTAATCCAGACAGTAAGAATATAAAAATAAAAAAGAGCAATGTTGATATTGAGTTTATAATTGTCGATGATAATAATATTAATATAATGATTGATATTGGGAAATAGTCAAAAATTTAAATTATTTGATATTAAGAGCTTTTTAGGGCATATGTATGGCATAATATTAAAAAAAGTATTATTTTATGCTATAGAAGAGCCGTCATATAATTTGATGGATAAGATTTTATTAAGGGATATTATTAAAACAGACCTTAATGAATTATTTTATAGCTGATTGATAGAAAGTTAAAAAATAATTCTCTTGACACAATTATTTTAAAATATTTATTATCTTAAATAAGATTAGATTAATAGGGAAGGCTTTTATGGCTGACAATAAATACAAAATTTTAAATTATATAATAAAAAAAGGGATGATAAAACATTCTGAGATTGTGCCCGTATTAAATAAGGCAAACCTACAGCAGATGGATCCTGATAATATTGCAGAGCTTGTAAAACAATGCAGGTTTAAGATTAAATCAGGTACTGGTGGTTTTGTCCAACTGATTAAATCATTGATAAATAGAATTTTTTCAATAGTATTTGGTTTGTTGTCTGCGTTGATTTTTGGTGAACTCGCTGCTGTTAAAGCATTTGCCGATACAATCATTGCAGAAGAGTTAAAAGGTTTTGGTGATCAATTTTTATACTGGCTTGGACTAAGGAGCATTAGTGTTACAGGTCCTGAAATGATTATGGCTATGACAAAGGTTGTAGAGGCAACCCCAAAAATTGTTGAAGGGATGATTGTTGGATTTATTGTTGGTTTAATCATTTATGGGATATTGTCGCTATTATTGATTAGTTTAGTAAGGAAAATTCTAATAAATATTAAAATCAGCCGATTTATTAAAAATCATTCTTAAAATTAAAGAGACAATATGATTAAAAATATCTGTATATTCTGTTCATCTAGCAATGATATAGATAAAATATATTATAAAAATGCGAATACTTTGGCAAGCCTGCTTGTAAAAACCGATTGTTCATTGATTTTTGGCGGCGGTATGATAGGGCTTATGGGGGAATTCGCAAGGGTTTTTAAAGCAAATAACAGACAAGTAATCAGTGTTATTCCAAAGAGATTAAATAAAAAAGGTATAATATTTGAGGATTCTACGAGGATTATAGAGATTGAAACGATTAATGAAAGAAAATTGATTATGCAGAATATGTCTGACGCTTTTATTGCACTGCCTGGAGGTTTTGGGACACTTGAAGAATTACTTGAGGTTATTAGCTCAAAACAACTTGGATTTCATAATAAACCGATCGCGATTTTGAATGTCAATAATTTTTTTAAGGATTTATTTGCACAATTTGATAAGCTTTTTAAAGAAAAATTTACAGATGCAAGGTATAGTGATATTTATTGCATTTCAGAATCACCTCAAAGTATAGTTGATTATCTGAATAATTATGTACCTAAAATATTTGAAAATAAGTTGCCTTTTATGTAAAATTATTAAAATACAAATTACTTATATGAAATTTTATTGCTGTTTTTATACAAAGTTTTCAAGTTTGTTTGACAAAGATATTTCTTTTAATTTCCCTCATTTTCATTAATATAAAATAAATATTTAGAGTAATTTGCTGATAAGAATGAAGAGAAAAAATGTTTTTTTAAAAAAAATAAAGTTGTTTTTTTCAGTATTTCTAAAAAATAATTTCGTAAGGAATTTCTAAAATTATAAGAATATACCTTGATTTTTTTTAAAAAAATAGTATATTCAAAATCAGTATTTATAAACAAGGAGATACTAATGGCTTACGTTATTTCTACAGAATGTATCGAATGCGGTACATGTATATCAGAATGCCCTGTTAATGCTATATCTGAAGGAAGTCCGTATAAAATTGACGCGACAAAATGTACAGATTGTGGTGCGTGTGCTGATGCATGTCCTGCTGACGCAATAAGTGCTTCTTAATTCTAATATAGAATTTAAACTAAAGCTGTCTAAAATAGTATAAAATATATTTTTTAAGACAGCTTTTTTTATTTTATAAATTCTTTAAAAGAATGAAAACTGTTTATTCTTTTTTAGCAATTAAACTGGACATAATAAAGGCATTGTTTTAGTATGCCCTGGATGTATTTCAATTGTAAAAAATTGTTGCAATTTAAATTATGGTTTTAATATTGGTTAAATTATATATTTATTTTTTTAAAATTTCTTAGGATATAAAATATTATGGATAAAAATCATATAGCTTCTGAAATTTATGGAATGATAAATATTTTTTCCGATTATGTAAAATCTGGATTTATTGAAAAACATCCTGAAATAGAATTCAACTTTGATAAACTTACTGATGATAAGAGTAATCTTAAGGAAATTGTTACTCCTGTTGAAAAGATTGAATTCCATAAAAAGCCTGAGTTTGTTGACATTCGAGAAAAGCGAAAAAAAATCATTGAGCTTTCGGAAAAGATTATGCAATGCACAAGCTGTGCTCTGTGTAATTCATCAGGCAAGGTAAGCGGAGCGGGTAACGTTAATGCCGATGTTTTTATTATTGCCGAGCCTCCAGTGGATGCGGATGAGTTAAGTAGCAGACCTATTTCTGGTGATTCGCTTTCTTTTTTTAGAAAGTGGCTTGTATCGATTGATATTGAACTTAATGATAGTTTTTTAACAAATATAATAAAATGTAATCCGAAAAAGCAAAAACTAACAAGGGAAATCATTGAAAATTGTAGGGCACATCTGGATAATCAGATATCACTCGTTGAGCCTAAGGTTATATTAACACTTGGACAGCTACCTGCTTCATCATTAAGGAGAAGTCATTTTGATTTGAGTAAAAATCACGGCAGGGTATATCAATATAATGGCTATCCAGTAATTTCGACATTTGCGCCTCAAGCAGTTTTAATGGATCAGGAATTAAAAAAAGCTGTCTGGTATGATTTGAATATACTAAAAAAATTTTTAGAGAATAGCAATAAGTAATGATAAAAAAATATATCAATGTAGCATTGCCTGTAAAAATTGATTCATTATTTTTATATTCAATAGCAGATGGGATAAATCCCTCTGACGTGATAGGCAGAAGAGTACTTGTAGATTTTAACGGCAGGATGATACGAGGCTATGCTGTCAGTGAAGGAGAATATACTGACAGGTTTGAAATAAAACAGATAAAGAAAATTATAGATAAACGTATTGTTTTTGATAATGATATGGTGGATTTTGCAAGATGGATTGCTGATTACTATCTCTCAACTATTGGAGAAGTGCTTTCATTAATGATACCAAAAGGACAGAAAGCCGCTAGGCCAGTACTTAATAAAAATTTTAAACCAAAGATAAATCAATTATCGGTTGAGCAAGAAAAAGTATACAGGTCTATTAAAGAGGATATAAGGAATAATTATAAAAGATTTTATCTTTATGGAGTTACCGGATCCGGTAAAACCGAGGTTTATATCAAGCTTATTGAAGATGTGCTAGATCAGGGAAAATCAGTAATATTTTTAGTACCCGAAATTGCTTTAAGCTATCAGACTTTAAAAAGATTAAACGAAAGGTTTGGTGATTTATGCGCAGTGCTTCATTCTACGTTAAAAACAAGTGTAAGATATGGAGAATATTTGAGGTTGTTTGATGGTGAGGCAAAGCTTGTAGTGGGACCTAGAAGTGCAGTGCTTTCTCCATTAAAGAATATTGGTTTAATCATAATAGATGAGGAAAACGAAGGCAGTTACAAATCTGAGGAAAACCCCAGGTTTCATGCGCGGACTGTAAGTCAGTATCTCGCAATAAAGTATGATGCAATTTTACTTTTAGGGTCTGCTACACCTTCTGTGGAGTCCTGGTATTATGCAAAAAAAGGATTTTTCAGGCTTTACTCTCTGTTTAAAAGATATGCAGATGCTTCTCTGCCGGAGATTGATATAATTGATTGTACAAAGTTTAATATCAATAAAAATATTACGTTGCCGTTAGTTGAAGAGATAAACAAACGGCTTCAAAAAAAAGAACAGGTTGTTTTGTTGCAAAACAGGAGGGGATTCTCCAGTTTTATAAAATGTAAATCCTGCGGTCACATATTTACATGTCCCAGATGCAGTATATCACTAACTTATCATAAAGTAAAAGATAAGCTATTGTGTCATCATTGTGGATATGCATTGGTAGTACCTAAACAATGCCCCAACTGCAAGGATATAAAACTTTTGAAAATAGGTGCAGGTACTCAGAGAATTGAGGATGAAATCTCGGAAACTTTCCCTTACGCAAGAATACAGAGAATCGATCAGGATATATTAAAGAGCGATTTAAACTACAGGGAAATACTTGATAAAATAGAAAATAATGAAGTTGATATTCTGGTTGGTACCCAGATGATAGCCAAAGGGTTTCATTTTCCAAATATAAAATTTGTGGGTATTATAAATGCAGATTTGATTTTAAATATACCTGATTACAAGGCAAGCGAACGGGCATTCTCATTGATAACTCAGGTTGCTGGCAGGGCAGGAAGAGTGGGGGACAGAGGATATGTTATGATACAGACTATGAACCCAACGCATTACTCAATAACAGCAAGCCGTAATAATAATTATGAGGAATTTTATAATCAGGAGATTGTCTACAGGAAGGCTATGGGTATGCCACCATTTTATAGGTTATTGCGGCTTGTTGTACGCGGCAGAGAAGAAAAAAAAGTATACGATGATATAAGCAAAATAATAAAACTTTTAGAACCTTTTAAATGTGGTGAAGTTGAAATGCTTGGACCTGCCCCATGTTTGATGCTTAAGATTAATAATAATTTTCGTTATCACATTTTATTAAAATCAAAAAAAATTGATAAAATGCAAAGTATTGTAAAATCTATTAGTAATGATATCAAACTTTATTCAAAAAATTATCTCGAAATAGATGTAGATCCAATTAGTCTTTATTAAATTTTTTAAAAAGGATTGTTTAATGAGAGAAATAGTACTTGCAACAAATAATATGCATAAATGCAGAGAATTTTCAAATATATTCGGTGACGAAATAAAACTTGTTACTTTAAAAGAAATAAAATTTGAAGATGAAATAATTGAAAAAGGAAAAACTTTTATTGATAATTCTTTAATAAAATGTGAGGCTGTTTATAAAAAGACAGGCAGAGTGGTTATGGCGGATGACTCCGGGTTGTGTGTAAGGGCATTGGATGGTGCTCCGGGTGTTTATTCTGCAAGATATGGCAAAAAAGATTTTACGGATAAAGACCGTTATATGTATCTACTTAAAAATCTTGATAAAAACGGTGATTTGAGTGCAAGTTTTGTCTGTGCTCTTGTGCTTTATATAAATCCTAATAGGATATATGTAGTGCAGGAAGAGCTATCTGGATTAATTGATTTTAATCCACGAGGGGATAATGGTTTTGGTTATGACCCTGTCTTTTTTGTCCCACAGTATAACAAAACTGTCGCAGAACTTGACGATGATGTAAAAAACACCATATCTCACAGAGGTCGTGCTGCATCTATTATGAAAAATATATTGGATAAAATTGAATTTTAAGAGATCGTATGGCAAAAAATTTTGGTAATACCTGGTGGGGAAATCAATGGATCAAGTCCATTGAAAAAATTGATTCTGCAAAAAGACTTCCAAAAGGAAAGTTATATGCTCAGAATGGATCTATAATAAATATAAAAATCAATAATGGTATAATAACTTCAAAAGTACAGGGTACAAAAAATTCTCCATACCATGAGATTGTTAAGTTGAGAAATTTTACAAGTGCAGAAAAAAATCTTATTTTAAAAACAATAATCGAAAATCCGGTTTATATGCTTGAACTTATGAATAAAAAGCTTTCAACCGGACTCTATGAAGACCTTTTAAATAAAAAAATATTTTTATTTCCATCAAGTTGGGATAGTATTCATGCGGGGTGTTCGTGTCCGGATTTTGCCGTACCATGCAAGCATATAGGTGCCGTGCTTTATGTTGTGGCCAATGAAATTGATAAAAATCCGTTTTTAATATTTTTGCTTAAAGGACTTGATTTATTCAAAGAATTAAACACATTAGAGGTATATCAGTTGCCTGAAAAGAGCAGGCAGAGTTTTTTTGATATTGATAAAATTCTTAAAGAGAAGATTAATGAAATAAGTAATAATTATACGATAGATACTAAAAAAATTTTGAAAATTGATTTTTCTAAAATAGTAAATATAGACGACTCTCTTGTAAGTATCCTGCCGTCAAAGCCTACCTTTTACACCGAGGGAGATTTTAGATCTATAATTGCTAGAGTATATAAGAATAATAAAAAGAGAATTACAAGAATTCTGGAAGGTTTGGATAAATTTATCGATTATCGCTATGTTCAGGAAATTTTTGATAATGACTTGAGTTTTTATAATGATATGGTAGGTATCAGGTTTGATGAAAATTATAATTATAAACTGCAATTCAATAATAAAGATTCAAGTAATATCGGTAAAACACTTTTTATCTCATTAATAAATAATTTCAGTAGAATAACCCTTGATGAAGTTTTAAAATATTCTGACAGGATTGTTTTTTTGTTTCTTGTTTATGATTTTTGTCTGGCGTTACTTAAAAAAGGCGCATATATTCCGCAGATTTTAAAAATAAAAGATAATAATTTTATAATCAGATGGATTCCCGCACTTTTAAATGAGGAAACTAAAAATGTATTTGATAAAATGGTGAAGATAATGCCTGATAATATTGTTTCATTTAAAATATTTTCGGATGAATCAGGCTGTTTTAAAAATCATTATCCAAAAAGAGAAGAACAGTTTATTATTGTTTCTTCGATATTTCTTAATATTTTCGTTGAAATTTTTAATGCAAAGAATATCAATGAAAATAATACGATTGAGAGAATATTTTTTAAATGCGAGGTTTTAAATTCTCAAACGAGTTTTGAATACAGTGAAATGCCAGCAATAATTAATTTATGGCTCTCAAGATTCTACCTGTCTGATAAGGATTATTCTCCATTATTAAAAATAGATGAGGAAAATGGGAAGTATTTCCTGGAAATACTTATAGATAAAAAAGATAAGCATGAATTTTATGAGCCTTTTAATTTAAGAAATATTTTTGAAAAACAGCAGTTTAAGAATATTAAAACCGACATATTAAAGGATCTTAACCTGTTGTCAGATTTTCTTCCTGAGATAAATTCGGTAATAAACAGTGAAGGACGGGATAAAGTAGCATTTAACTCACTGTATTTTTCGCATATATTTTTTAAAATATTGCCAGCTATAAGGATGCTCGGCATAAAAATATTGCTCCCAAGAGGGCTTGATAGTGTCGTAATACCAAAGGTGAGTCTTTCCATAAGTAAGTCGAAATCATCCGGTTCTCTTGTAAATTATATGAATCTTACCGATATTCTCTCTTTTGAATGGAAGATAGCACTTGGAAACAATCTAATTGCAAAATCCGATTTTATAAAAATAGTCAGAGGTTTATCTGGTATAGTAAAAATTCAAGATCAGTTTGTTTATATAAGTGATAAGGAGATTTCTGAAATATTAAGATATCTTGAAAGAGAAAATGAAATTGATGTAAATAAGCTTATAAAAGCAGGGCTTGAAAAAAAATTTCATAATGTGCAGGTTGATATTACGGATGAAGCAAAAAAGATTTATAAAGATCTTTTTAAAAACGAGGATGTCGGGCTACCGGTTAATTTAAATGCAAATTTAAGAGATTATCAAAAAAAAGGTTATCATTGGCTTTATGGTAACCTAAATAAAGGTTTCGGTTGTCTTATAGCAGACGATATGGGACTTGGCAAGACTCTGCAGGTCATATCTCTATTGCAAAAATTAAAAGAGGATGATAGGATTAATGAACATAAGTGTCTTGTTGTTGTACCTACGGCACTTTTAACTAACTGGAATCAGGAGATAAAAAAATTTGCCCCGGATATAAATTTAAAGACATATCACGGTAAAGACAGAGATTTAAAGATTGATTCTTATGATGTTGTGCTAACCACTTATGGCATTATACGCAATGAAATTGAAGTTTTTCAAGAATTGCAGTGGCTTATTGTTGTTCTTGATGAAGCACAAAATATTAAAAATCCAAATTCAATACAAGCAAGAGCGATAAAAAAATTAAATTCTTTTATGAAAGTTGCGATGTCAGGCACTCCTATTGAAAACAGGCTTATTGAAGTATGGAGCATATTTGATTTTATAAGTAAAGGATATCTTGGCAGCCTTCAGTATTTCAAAAAAGAATTTGCAATACCGATAGAAATATTTAGGGATCAGGACAAACTTGAAAAATTTAGAATTCTTACAGGACCTTTTATCCTGAGAAGACTAAAATCCGATAAGATGATTATCAAAGATCTGCCTGACAAGATAGAGATAAATAAATATTGTGATCTTACTGAAGAGCAGACAGCACTTTATCAAAACGTTGTTAATAAGGCGATGAAAAAAATCGAAGACAGCGAGGGTATTGCAAGAAAAGGATTAATATTAAAACTCATGGTTAGTCTAAAACAGATATGTAATCATCCCAGTCATTATCTTAAAAATCCAAATGCCAAGCCTTCACTTTCCGGCAAATCTATGATGTTGTTGAATATCTTGGATAAAATTTATGAAAATAACGAGAAGGTTTTGATTTTTACTCAGTATAAAGAGATGGGAGAGCTTTTAGTTAAGATTATTAAAAACAGATTCAATAATTCCATTGGTTTTATTCACGGTGGAGTATCAAGGAAAAAGCGTGATTATATAATTGATAATTTTCAAAATAAAAAAAATGAGAATACGCTGATCCTTACATTAAAAGCCGCAGGTGTAGGGCTTAATCTTACATCTGCAACAAATGTAGTGCATTATGATCTTTGGTGGAATCCTGCCACTGAAAATCAGGCGACCGATAGGGCTTACAGGATAGGCCAGACTAAAAATGTATTGATTCAAAGACTTATATCTCAGGGTACATTGGAAGAAAAAATAAACAATATGATAAACGCAAAAAAAGAACTTGCTGAGATTGCCATATCAAAAGGCGATATATTTATATCCGAATTTAATGATGATGAAATTAGGAAAATAGTCAGCCTTGAAAAAGAAGATAAGGTTTTAAGATGATTTAACAATACTACTTCATTATTCCCTGAAGAATAACGTCTTTGATATTAATATAAAATTTATCGTCTATTTTTACAATGCCATCTATAAAAGCAACCATTACAATAAATTGAAGAACGCTTAATCTTGAGGATATTTTTTTGTCCATTACAAATACTAGATCAGGTGAAATTGAAGACTGATTTTTTCTGTCTGGTTTGTCAAGTTCTACAAAAATTAGATCACTATCCTGATTGTTTTCTTTTATATTACTTATTATCCCCTGCCATTTGATTTTTTCATTTGATATCTTTTTGCTGTATTCCTTTATTTCAAAATCCGAAGCAGTTTCAATGATTTTTTTTACATCACTGTATTGTAGTGTATCATCTGAAAAAATATTAAATAAAGATAATATAAGAAATAAAAAGGGACAAAGTAATTTTTTCATATTTGGGTGGCTCCTCTTAAAGAATTTACTTTATTTATGATTGTTAAATTTTTTAAATCATATACTATTAATGATTGTTTAACAAATTGTCAAATAAAATTTTATATTTTTTACAATTTTACAATAAAATATTATGTAGTAATTCTAAACTTTAAGTTAACTTATCTTTCATAAGTTGTAGATATTTTTGTGTCATGTAGTTTTTAAGTATTTATTCATAATGCTTCGTGATTCACTCAAATTCTCGGTTAATTATACTTTATTGATACTTTAATTTTGTTAATTCTAGTTTTGCAAAAAAATATTCCTGTGAGTCAGAAATATTTAAGTTTGTACATTTTGTAAAGTATTCTTTTGCCTCATTGGATCTTTTTTTTATTTTATAAATAAATCCTATGGTAAAATATACTTCGCTGAGTTTTTGATTATCATTGCCAGCAATTTCCAGTATTTTTTTTATGTTGATTTTGCCGCAGATAAAATTTGCAAGTTCATATTCCCATTGTCTGTTTTTAAATTTTTCTTTATTATCCAATAAAAGTTTATAGCTTGATTTGAATTCTTTTTTTGAGATATAGTATGAAGTATAGAGAATCCCAAAATAAGAATATACGAAATCGGGGTTTAATTCGATAACTTTTTTATAATCGGCGTTTGCTTCTATGTGAAGGCCTATGGTGTTATAGGTTATAGCCCTGCTTTGATAGGTAAACAGGGCATCGGGCTCGGATTCAATTACTTTATTAAAATCATTAATTGCTTCTATATATTTGCCAATCTGATAATAGGCGATGCCTCTGTTATTTAATGCATCTGTGTCATTTTTATTTATCTCAATAGCTTTTGTGTATTCTTCGACTGCTTCTTTATACCTTTTTTGTTTATATAATTCATTGCCTCTGTTAAAATATAAAGTGCCGGATTGCGGATGAGTGTAGTAAATTAGTATTAAAATATAAATAGCAATGAATAATATTTTTTTCATACGATATCCTTGAAAAAAAAGTATATCGGATTATTATCGGCAAGAATTTAAAATTTATTATAGATTTTTCTTCTATAATATGAGACTTCAAGGAATATACCAACAATCGAAGGTATAAGTGTAAATATCAAACCGCCTATTATCAATTCAATTATGGTCATTTTTTTACTTTCTGTTATGTTATTGCCTATTATAAGCAAAACCCAAAATATAAGGCAAGATGTAAAAAGTATTCTGGATATGATTATCTTCCAAATTTTAGGGGCATTGTCATTTTTAATTTGACTTAAATTGGGTATGGTTTCTGGATGATTATCAATAGTCGGATTTGTAATTGAATTATTAATTTCAGGATTATTAGACCTGTTAAGTGATAAAATTCTTCCTCTATTTAAATATACTATTATGAATATAAATATTATGATTATAAGTGGTAAAAGTAGTAAAGCAATAAAATTACCTGAAAGAGCAAATGTGTCATACAGTCCATGAATTGCTATTGCTATTAACAAGCCTTTAATAATAGTACCGTTTGTAACAGTCTTATCTTTAGCAAACTTTGCAATACCAAGATAATAACCCATTATTATTCCACAAAAAGTATGCAATGGTATTGATGTTAATGCCCGCATTATACCTACCGTTAATCCGTTAGTATAATTAGTGAAGACATATAAGATATTTTCTGCAAGAGCAAATCCAAGACTTGCTGTTCCTGCATAAACGATTCCGTCGTTTTCTTCATTAAAGTTTTTGTCTCTCCAGATAAAAATAAGGACAATACCAAGTTTTACTATCTCTTCAACCGGTGCGATCTGAATAAATGCCTGTGTTAATGCTGTTATTTTAACAATCGGCAGGAAAAATTCAATTAATATTTCGACAAAAGCGGCTGGAATTACTGAGAGCATACCTAAGATAAAAATTTTTATAATTAATCCAATAGGCTCGGGTTCGTTTCTGTCCATATAGATTATATAAGTTAGAAAACCGATCGGTGGAATGATAGCTATCAGGAATAAAATAATTGTCATCAAAATAGTACCTCTTTTAGTATTTTGTTATTCTATATTAAATAAATATATCAGGGAATTCAATCCAAATGTAAATTTAATGAAAAATATAAAATTAAAAGTGATAAATAAAGTAGTATGGCAATATGAAAAAAATCATAGTTTTTATTTTGTTTTTAGCAATTACTATAGTTGTTTATTCAAAGCAGCTAGATTATTCAATTTTAAAAGATGGTGATATAATTTTTCAGGAACTTGAGTCAGATCAGTCAAAAGCCATTAAGCTTGCAACTCATTCAAGATATACACATGTTGGTATAATTTTTAAGCTTGACGGCAGATATAAGGTTGTTGAGGCGCTTGATCCGGTAAGAATCACCGAATTGGGTGATTTCATAAAACGTGGCATTAGTGGTAAATGTGTTATTAAAAGGCTTAAAAATTATAACTCAATTATAAATAAAATGCTTGTTGAAAAAATGAAAAACAGGGCGATGTCTTTTATCGGGAAAAGGTATGATATATATTTTGAATGGGATAATAATAAATTATACTGTAGTGAGCTTGTCTGGAAAATTTATCATGATTCTGTCGGTATAAAGGTTGGAAAATTGAGAAAACTTAAAGATTTTGATTTAAAATCACCAGAAGTAAAAAGAATAATGAAAAAGCGGTATGGGAATAAAATACCGTATAACGAAACAGTAATTTCTCCACAGGATATTTTTGAGGCAGATAATCTAACTGTAGTTTTTAAGGATTAAACCAATTTTATGAAAAAATTAAAGCTTTCGGAGTTGTCGAATTTTATTATTTTGGTGCCAGTTTGTTTTTTAATGAAGTGGAAGTATTATTGAACAGGAGAGTTTTAATTGTTTCTTTATCCTGTACAATTTTGAAATTTGGGTAAGAGTTAATAAATGTTTTTCGGAAGGCAGAGATTTATTATAATTGTAATATCGGGATTAATCGTTAAATTGTTAAAATTTGTTACTCCTTTGAATTTGTCTGATAGATATAAAATTCATATTTAATTACTTTCTTAGAGTGCGTCCCAAAATTATCTTTTTTGATGACATAATCTAAAACAAATTAT
>CAZHHK010000024.1:0-30988 GCA_964531405.1 uncultured Spirochaetales bacterium
GAGAAATTATACATTAATAAATCATATTATTCAACTATTTTGGGACGCACTCTTATTGAATATGCATAAATCCATATATAGTAAAATCATAAGACATATTATTTGCTTCTGCAAAATTAGATGCTATACACAACAAATCTATTTTTTTGATAAAATCTTTTATCTTGAAAATAAAATTATTTTTTGCTAAACTACCTTTAATTCTTTTGAATCTTTGAGTTTTTAAAATTGTTTAATATTTTTTTTATAATAAGCAATATATATTCATTTGATAATGTATAATCATGATTTAGAAACAGATGAGGTTTTTGTGCAGTTAAATAAAATAAAAAAAATTCATATAATAGGTATTGGCGGTTGTGCAGCAAGTGCTATTGCAGAATTTTTAAATAAAAATAATATCACGGTTACGGGCTCTGAGATTAAAAGAAGAGACGGTCTAGAGTATTTAGAAAATAAAAATATAAAAGTCGCCTATGAACACAATAAAAAAAATCTTCATCTGGGCGGAATAATTCCCGATATCGTACTTTATTCGCCGGCTGTCATATCGCTAAATCCAAATAACCCTGAGTTAATTGAATCAAAAAGACTAGGTATAAAAACAATAAGCTGGGAGGAGTTTATCGGTGAATATCTCAATGCACTGGGAAGCACAGGGATTACGGTAAGCGGCAGTGAAGGTAAAGGCACAACAGCAGGTATATTGACGATGATATTAAAGGGGACAGAGCTTGATCCTCTTGCCATATTAGGCGCAAAGATTAAAAATGTTGATAATGGCATTGACTCCAATATCTATATGGGCAAAGCAAAAACCTACATCCTCGAAGGAGACGAATACAACAGAAATTTTTTTAACTATCATCCAACTATTAATATAACTGTTAATTTTCAATTTGAACACCCTGAAACCTATAAAGATTTTAATGATTATAAAAATGCATTTAACAAATTTTTTTCCGGTATGAAAGCTAGTAAAACCTTGATCTTTAAAAACACAAAAAATCTTATTGATTTTGCCAAAGAATACAATCTTGACAAAACTCATAAAATTATCTGGTACGGAGATAGTGATTTAAAAATCGATGATTGTCATTATCTAATTACAAATCAATCAGTTAGTATTAAAGGAGTTAGTTTTAAGCTTAAAACCAATAACGGAGAGTTTGAGTTTGTAATACCAAGTCTACCGGGGTATCTAGTCTATAATGCTGCCGGTGCCGTCATAGCAGCAATCGAGCTTGGTCTTCCTGTAAAAACAATCCAGCAAAATATACAGAGATTCAAAGGCATGGTAAGGCGTTTTGATATCTACAAAACAAAAAACAATGGTATTATTATAACCGATTACGGTCATTCCCCTGAATCAATACGTACAATTGTCGGAGAAATACGAAATATTTTTAAAGATAAAAAACTACACCTTGTCTTCCAACCACATTTATTTTCAAGGACATATAATTTTTTCAATGAATTTATAGAGGAGCTTGGTAAAGCAGACAGGATTAGTCTTATTGATATTTATCCTGCAAGAGAAAAAATTGAAGACTGGGATAAAAAAATTAACTCTTTTATGATTTATGAAAACTTAAAAAAAAATGGCTGTAATGTTTTTTATGCAGGCAAAAGCTCTAACATCCCTGAATCATTAAAAGATAAAATAAACGATAATGAAATTACCTGTTTTATCGGAGCCGGAGATATGGATATTTATTATCCTGTGATTTTACATCAACATGGGGTAACATCTTATTTTTAATTAAGGAACAAAATGTGGCAGTCAAAAACTAAAATCTTTGGATATCCTCTTTTTTCGATCGGATTTGTGGCTGATGGAGTAATTGCAATCGGAATGTTTGCAAGAGGAATAATTACAATAGCTCAATTTGGCATAGGTGTTATAGCTATTACTCAATTTGGGGCTGGATTTTTGATATTGACTCAAATGGGATTTGGGATTTATATAATAGGGCAGTTTGCTATAGGATTTGCGGCTGTCGGGCAGGTTACGCTGGGTTACTATGCAGCCGGTTTTCATGGAGCAGGCGTGCATTTTTATAAAATTGGCAATGAGCTTGATTTTATCCATGCTGTAAAGCTATTGATTAAAGATATGCTGGGAATTTATTTAGAATAAGCTGATTAAATTTATTGATAAAATAAAAGGACACAGTATTATCATCATTGCTTTATTCTTAATGGAATACTTCTAATTTATAAATTTCACATGTAAAAAGTTAATAATTTAAACCTCAGTAATGTCCAGATCACAGAGCTTTTCGAAAATCCTCACCGGAAATTTTTTACAGAGAATACAAAAAGCTAATAAAAAATTATTCAGACTCTGTATTCTCTGTATACTTTAGTAAGAAATTTTATTTTTTATACAATTACTTTTTAAAAACCAAAATTCCATAGCCGGCTGTAGATTGCCATGAGTCATTTGTAGGATCATTCCATTTAGCTATACTGTCCCTGTTGCCACTGCCTTGATCATCATTCACCTGAAAATCAAATCCTATAGTTACACCGTCAGCCGCCTTTATTGACCTGAATGGAATCTTTGCTTCGACGGCATATCCATTATCTATTATTTTAACTGCGCTGGTAAATCCGTTTATACTGCCTGTTGATCCGAAAGATTGAAAATTCTTAAAATTTATTCTGTATTGAGCATCATCCGTTTCGTAATAGTTTGTCTTTGCATTATTCTCATCTATGAAAACCTCAATAGAATCCTGCATATAAACGACAGTATTTTTATCACTTAATACTGGATCGTTGACTTCTGCATATATATAAAGTGCTTTATCATCCCATAATGTCCATACCTTTGCTGTTGCTCCTTTAAATACATTTTTTTCTCCTTCAACTCCTTTAATAAAGGTGCTTGTTATAATTGGAGTAACATAATTATATTTGTCATCTTTAACTCCATCGATAATAGCGTTGCCATAAAGTGATACTGCTTTTTTTGATGCATTGACAAATTTAAGAATCCCCCAATATTTAGGCATTTTTCTCTTATAATTATTTTTGTCATTCCAGCTTAAAATACTATTATTGCCGTTTTTTATAGATATATCAAAGCCTAGTGCCATATCTTTCATGCCACTAACATAATTAAATGGTATTTTAGCCTCAAATATCAAGCCTGTACCATCCGTTTTTAATGCTATATTTTTTGTATTTTTCCAACGTTTGTTTATTTTAAATTTATATATAATATCATCTTTATCAATTTTATTGGATTTATTATTCTTTTCATCTATAAATACAGTTATAATATTGTTTTTATTTAAATCCATATCTGTTGATTTTATAAGCAGATATAAATATTTTTCATCCCACAGGGTTTTTATTTCTGTGTTTTTATACTCAGTAGAATTAAGTTTTGGCAAAGGATCAGTATATGACCAGATGTCATCTTCATTGCCATCTATATCCGCACTACCACTCGTTGTTTTTGCAATAATGATCCTGGGAGTAAGCTTAGACGGATCTACTATTCCCCAATAAAAAGGTTTAGCCTTTAAATTGTCATCAAAAAGTAACGGCCAATCATTTCGTTTTGTAAAAAAGTATTTTAGCCATGTGTGAGCATCGCTCATTCCCCAGAACGTAACATTAGTTATATTTTTTTTATATTTTTTTAATATGTCAAATATATCACCAGCACGGTGTCCCTGTTCGTTTAAAATATCATCGCTTATACTTCCATAAGAGGAGGTATTATCATCATAGACAGACATATCCATCTCGGTAATATGTATCTCCAGACCGAGATCGATAAAATCCTTTATGCTACTTTCAAAATCGTATAATACCGGTCGCGTAAGAGTTATATGCATCTGCATTCCTACACCGTCAACGACAATTCCTTTTTGCCTTAATTTTTTAATTAATTCAATTATCCTTTGTTTTTTGTTTGGAAGATATGTATCATACTCATTTAAAAAAAGTTTTGCATTTGGGTCCGCTTCTTTCGCATAACGAAAGGCTAATTCTATGTATTCTTCGCCTAAAATATTATACCACTGGTTTTTTCGTAAACCATCTGGCTGATCGGCATCAATAGGCTCGTTAACTACATCCCATGCATAAATTTTACCTTTATATCTTTCCATCACCGTCTTTATATGATTTTTAATCCTTTCTTTAAGCTTGCTTTTTGTAACAGGATTACCGTTTTCTGTGAAAAACCAATCCGGTACCTGATTATGCCAGATTAATGTGTGTCCACGAAGGATTATGTTGTTTTTTTCAGCAAATTCGACAATCTTATCAGCTCTGGTAAAGTCAAATGAATCTTCAGTTGGATGAATTACTTCTGGTTTCATAGCATTTTCAGCGGTAATACTTGAAAAATGTTTTTTTAATAATTGAACATAACCTGGATCTTCAAGTTCATTATTTTCTATAGCTGTGCCTATAAGGAAATCATCTTTGAAGACATCTTTTAAGGAAGGTATACCCTCTTCAATTAATACGTTTTTTTTATTGTTGCAGCAAAATAATAAAAGAATAACTGCAAAGATAAATAAATATTTAACATGATTCATATAAAGTCCTTTATTAAATTTTTATTATAAAAAATATTTATATATGCAATTTCAATCCAACCGCTAAACAGCTATCAGTAATGATTAACAATCATTTTTTTAATGTCTGTCTTAGCGGTTGGAGAGAAATTTTTTAAAATTTCATATTAAGCTATTAATTTATTTTCTATTTTTAGAAAATTTGATTTTCTTTTTATACCTAATTGGCAATAATCATCAACCAGTATTATAACCTGTTTTAAAATAGGATATTCATCTGATAAAAAAAATAATGTTTATTTTTAATAATCCCGCTCATTTTTTATACTTAAAAGCATTCCATTTGTAAGCTAAAGTACTTAATCATCAAGATTATATTTGCAACGCTATAATTAATTATTGTTTTTATTTTTGATTGAGTGTTTAGAGTAAAAAGATAAATGAATTTCTAAAAAAAATAAGGAGAAATTCCCTATAAAAATAAGGAGTCTTCCTTATTGAATTATTTGTGAAAAAAATTATTCTACACAAAAAGCTGTCAGCTTTATCAAAGACTGATTTTGAATAATTATAAAAGTGTATTTAATCAAAAAACATCACAGGAAAAAATCTTAAAATAATTTTTTGATAAAGAATATTATCTGAATTAATTTATGATTTTATATAATTTTCAAAATTTAGTTTTATATTAAAAAATTATAAGGATTAGGAAATGAAAAAAATTCTTAAAATTTTATTTGCCAGTTTAATAATTGGCATAATGGTATTCGGATGTACTGTTCCGGGATCACCTTCTTATAAAAGTAATAAAAAAAATTCTACTTTTAATCAAACAAGGAAAAGATCTTTACCGGGTCCTGTCAAAGATTACGGAATACTTCAGGTCAAAGATGGGAAGCTATGTGATAAAGACGGAAACCCTGTACAGTTGAGAGGCATGAGCCTTTACTGGAGCATGTGGGGGCAGCAATGGTGGAATGAATCAGCCATAGATCAGGCAGTAGACTTTCTGGGATGCCAGATAATCCGTGCTCCACTTGGTATCGGCGACGCTGACAACCCCATCAAAGTCGGCGGTTATTTGGATGGAGAAGTTAATAAAGCTCTCAACAAAGCCAGAGTTGAAAGAGTTGTAGAGCAAGCCATTTACAGAGGCATATACGTTATCATCGATTGGCATGACAGTCATGCCGAAGATCATACTGCAGCAGCTGAAGATTTTTTCAGACAGATGGCTAGTAAATATAAAGATACTCCAAACGTAATCTTTGAAATTTACAATGAACCAGTGTCCGCGTGGAGTGCAATTAAAAAATATGCAGAAGCTGTAATCAAGGTAATCCGCGATCAAGGAGCCAACAATTTAATAATTGTCGGCACACCAGACTGGTCTAAGTTAGGACAAGAAGTTATAGATAACAAAATTAATGCAACAAATATAGCCTATACTCTCCATTTTTATGCTGGAGCACCTTCTCATTATTTAGACTCAGGCCTTGGAAGAAATGCAAAAGATGCAGTTGAAGCAGGTCTTTGTGTGTTTGTTACAGAATGGGGCACCTGCTATTATGATGGTAATGGCGATGTCGACCCAATTCATTCCCAGGAATGGATAGATTGGATGAAAGAAAATAAAATTTCCTGGTGTAACTGGGCTTTAAATGATATGGAAGAGAGCGCTTCAATATTTAAAGTGAATACAAATCCATATGGTCCATGGTCGGATTCTGATTTAACAGATAGTGGAAAATATCTTTTATATGGTACTGGTGGTAAAGAGCCACCTCTTCCAGCGCCTACAGCTTCATTTGTTGTTAGTCCATCCCTTTTGAGACTAAAAGGTAATGGTAAAGAAGCGGAAAGAACCACAGTCATTAAAGGTAGCCTTTCTGGAGCAACCACTGATCAGGATTGGTTACATGTACAAACCTCCGGTCAGACGATCACTGTCAGCGCTGATGTCAATGATAGTGATACTAACGATCGTTTTGGGAACATTATATTATCAGATGGCAACGGTCATGAAGCAAAGATAAAAGTAATACAGTTGAGAAACGACGGCAATCTGGCATTAATGCAGCCTGCTTATGCATCATCACAGGAAGGCTCTTATAAAGCAATAAATGCAGTTGATGGTGATGAAACGGGTACCCGTTGGGGTAGTAAGTTTACAAATAATCAGCGTATTCCTTCAGAAGATTTTCAATGGATTGTAGTTGATCTAGGCAAAGATCGTTCATTTGGCAAGATAGTTTTGTTCTGGGAAGCTGCTTATGCCAGCCGTTACTTGATAGAAACAGCACCCGATCAAGGCAGTAACGATCTTCCTGATAATTCAAAATTTTCAGAATTATATGATTCAGGCATGATACCTGACGGTAAAGGAAATCATTCAGATACACTTAATACCGGACGTACAGCACGTTGGGTAAGGGTGAGAAGTTTAGCCAGAACATATATAGGTGGCAAACAGTTCGGCGTTTCCCTCTATGAAATCAAACTCTTTAAGGTTCCGTACATTGCTGCATGGGGTCCTGATAAAACCCAATTTCCCAACGGTGTATATGCCGGCGGCTATGAAGTAAGTGACTATACGATTTCAAATGTATCATGGACCGCCTCGAGCGACTCGGATTGGTTGACTGTTAGTCCTACTACCGGAGGTTCTGATGAAGACCCCCCACCAAATGATGGAGTGCATGGTGTTAAATATACAGTCGCTCCTAACTATACCGGTAAGGAACGAACCGGTCATCTGACATTCACCGGTAATGGCGTAACAAAGACTATTTCATTCACTCAGGCGGCTGAAACAAATGTATATCATACCAAGGATACATCAGGTAATCCGGTCGACATGCATCTCTATGCATCTCTTACTTCTACAGTCACTAATCCTGATGAAAGCATGGATTTTGATATTAGTGTAAATAGATACTTCAATAATTGGCAAACGATACTCGTTGACAACCCTGACTGGTTAACAATTAAATCTTATATTCCCCCTGGAGATAATGTACCATCATGGAATACGACAGGCATAAGACTGCATGCAACACCCAACATGACCGCAGCTGAACGAAAAACTCTTGTGGTATTCACCATGAAGCCATCCCCTTGTCTGACATTTCTATGGATAAACCAAAGTCCGACACAACCGACAATCACAACTGATCCGTCGAGTTGGTCAATTGGACCTGGTGCCAATCCTAATCTCTCGACTACTGTTACCTCAAATACGGCATGGACAGTTACAGACAAACCAGATTGGATTACTATAAGCCCGTCCAGTGGAGCAGTCGGTACTCAATCTGTCACCGTGAATGTAGCAGCTAATACAGACCCCGACTATCGAGAAGGAAGTGTAAAATTTACATGTAATAACAGCAATATTTCCACAACAATACGTATTATCCAAGGTGGTGAACCACCCCAGCAAAATAAATGGACACCTTCCGGCGGTGGCGATCAGCAAAATTATACAATCACATGGACAGGTAACTGGACTGCTTCAAGCAGCGTTCCGGGCTGGCTTACAATTACTCCGACAAATGGATATGGCAACGGATCGATCTATATGTCGGCAAATGCCAATACCACAGGGGTAACTCGTACAGCGACAGTAACCATTACCGGCAATGGCGCTACCAAGACAATTCAGATCACACAAGATCCTGTTTCTCTTACAGTAAGTCCGGCATCTATATCAGTTGGAGCCAACGGAGGTACAAAATCCTTTGCTATAACATCTAACACAATCTGGTGGAGTGCATACACGACAGACGGTGGAGGCTGGCTAAGTATCAACACGGGCAGCTACAGCGGTTCTGGGAATGGGACCGTCTACTTTACTTTATCAAAAAATACCACTGGAAAAACAAGGACTGCTACTATAACAGTCATTAGTGGTAATGTGCCTAATAAAATCGTTACCATTACACAAGCAGCCAATTAGTTTAAATAAAAATACCATGGCGGGGATTTTAATTTCTACCCTGCCATTATATTTAAAGATTAAATTTAAATAACAAACATCAAAAATTTTCTTGACAAAGGAAGAATATAAGCCTATAAATGAGTGATTACTCACTCATTTATAGGCTTATATAAATTTATAATTAATATTCAATCAACATAAAAAATATGGTATATTTTTTATTAAGTAAGGATTGGTTATGGAAAAAAAATTTGAAGATAATAATTCCAGCGCAATAGGGATTTGCCTTGGTGCTACAACTTTATCATTAGTTGAAATAAAAAAGATTGATAATAAAATAAAAATTGAAAAGACTATTGTCAAAGAACATGAAGGTGACCCAAAAAATCTTCTTGCATCTTATTTGGACAAATATGATATAAGCGGTAAATATATTGCTGCAACAGGTAGGAAATTCAGACATTTTATAAATATTCCTTCAATAACTGAGCCTGAAGCCACTGAAATAGCGTACAACTATATAAATGCAAACAAAGGCGTTCATGATGCGATAGTATCAGCTGGCGGAGAAAGTTTCATTGTTTACCAAATAGATAAGACAGGACGAATTGTAAGAGTTAGTTCAGGCAATAAATGTGCTTCTGGCACCGGAGAGTTTTTCCTCCAGCAGATCAGAAGAATGAACATAGATATAAATCAGGCTATAGAATTATCCAGAACATCGACTAATCCTCATGAATTGTCTGGTCGCTGCTCAGTTTTCTGCAAATCGGATTGTACCCATGCGTTAAACAAAGGAGAAAGTATCGCAGATGTTGCAGCAGGACTAGCCAGGATGATTGCAAATAAGATAAAAGAGCTTCTTGTAAAAATCGGGTCTAAAAAAATAATGATTGTAGGTGGGACGGCACAAAACGATGTTGTTGTAAATTTTGTAAAAAAAGAATTTGAAAATGTTGATGTGCCTAAAGAAGCTCCATACTTTGAAGCATTAGGCGCTGCCTTATGGGCATTAAATATAAAGCAAAATATAATCCCCGAAAAGGGAAATTATTATAAAAATAAAAAATCTTCTTTTGATTATTTAAAACCTATTTCAGATTTTGAAAATCTTGTTGATTTTAGGCAGATGAATTTACAAAAGCCTTTATCCGGTGATGAATGTATCATAGGCCTTGATGTAGGATCAACAACTACTAAAGCCGTGCTTATGAGGATCAAAGATGATGCAATCCTTTCAAGCATTTATTTAAGGACAAATGGCAATCCGATACATGCCTCAAGAGAATGTTACAGGGCAATAAATAGCCAGTTAGGCGGGGTTGATGTAAAAATAGTCGGACTTGGAGTAACAGGGAGCGGCAGATATATATCAGGTCTTCACGCCCAAACAGACGGAGTGATAAATGAAATAATTGCGCATGCAAATGCCGCAGCGCATTTTGATCCTGAGGTTGATACGATTTTTGAAATCGGCGGGCAGGATGCCAAGTATACCTATCTCACAAATTCTATAGCTTCAGATTATGCAATGAACGAGGCATGCTCTGCTGGGACTGGCAGCTTCCTTGAGGAATCCGCCTATGAGTCTCTCGGAATAAAGATGGAGGATATAGCCGATATAGCTTTAAAGGCTAAAAATCCACCGAATTTCAGCGATCAATGTGCTGCTTTTATATCATCAGACATAAAGACTGCTTTTCAAGAAGGCTTAAGTAAAGAAAATATCATTGCGGGTCTTGTTTATTCTATATGTATAAATTATGTAAACAGGGTTAAAGGCTTTAGACAGGTCGGGAATAAAATTTTCATGCAGGGTGGTGTCTGTTACAACAGAGCTGTGCCTATTGCAATGGCTGGTCTTACAGGCAAAAATATAATAGTGCCTCCTCACCCGGGTTTGATGGGTGCATTTGGTGTTGCTCTGGAAGTTAAAAATTTAATCAATATAGGGCTCATTGAAAAAAAACCATTCTATCTTGATGAGCTTATAAACCGTGAAGTTGAATATGAAAATTCTTTTATATGCCAGGGAGGCAGTGAAAAATGCGACAGAAAATGTTCGATCAACATGATAAAGATAAACGGTAAAAAACTTCCTTTCGGCGGGGCATGCAATAAATACTACAATAAAATTCATAATATCAAATATGATATTGAAAAGTTAAATCATATAACAACGAGAAAAAAATTGCTGTTTGATGGCTTTGCACTTCCGGCTGACAATATTAAAAAAACAGGTTTAAAAATTGGGATAAGTAGGTCGTTTCAAACGAACACTCTTTACCCACTATATTTTAATTTTTTTAACGAATTGGGGTGTGAAGTTATATTGCCTGACGGCGTTGATGAAGAAGCAATAAAGCAAGGAATGACAAGTTTCTGCCTATCTGGACAATTGTCTTTGGGATGGTTTAAAAACCTTATTGACAAAAAACCCGATTATATATTTATGCCACAGATAATGGAGATGCATGTATCAGATCAGGAAGAATATAGAAAAGAATACCAGACAGTCTGTATGTTTGTGCAAGGAGAACCATTTTATCAAAAAGCGACTTTTTTGAAAGATAAAAACATTCAGACAAAAATTATTTCTCCTGCGCTGAATTTTATGAGCGGGTTTGATGCCGAAGAAAAAACTTTTATTAAAGTGGCAACAGATCTCGGATTTACTGCGAAACAGGGAGCCGCTGCTTATAAAGTAGCCTGCAAAAAACAGGAAGAATTTTTTAAGGCAATGAAGGAAGAGGGCAAAAGAATTTTAAAGGAACTTGAAAGCAATCCTGATAAAATTGCGATAGTCTTATTTGGAAGACCATACAATGCTTTTACAAGTGAAGCCAATAAGGGTGTACCGTTTAAATTCGCTTCCAGAGGTGTTGAAATAATACCTTACGATTTTCTTGAATACGAGCTTGAAGAAAATTACAAGGATACATACTGGGAAATGGGACAGAGGATCATCAAAGCTGCAAGGATAGTAAAAAGACATCCACAGCTTTATGGATGTTACCTTACGAATTTTCTCTGCGCTCTGGATTCCATCATGGTACAGCATTTCAGAGATTTGATGGATACAAAGCCGTCGCTGACTATTGAAGTTGATGAACACACCGCTGATGCAGGTGTAAATACAAGGATCGAAGCTTTTCTTGATATTATTAAAAATTACATAAAAGTAAAAAATAAAATAAAACCTAAACAGGAAGATTTTAGGCCTTCCATGGTCAATATTGATCATACAGGGAAAGCATGGTTTATTGATTCGTCCGGACAAAAGTATTCATTTAAAGATAAAATTGTTAAAGTAGTCGTGCCTTCCATGGGCGACCTGTTTAATAAAGGCGCAGCAGCGGCATTACGACACATGGGCTGGAATGCAGAGGCTTTGCCTGTATGCGACAGGGAGGCTCTTGATCTTGGAAGATCGATAACTACTAACAAGGAATGCCTACCTATTATCAATATAATTGGTGAGCTTTTAAAATACCTTAAATACCGGGAAAACAAAGATGAAAAGCTTGCATTGTTCTGCGTATCTGCTGGAGGATGCTGCAGGGTTGGTCAATACAGGATTTTATTAAATAGGACTATTGAAAAACTTAAACTTAAGGATGTCGCAGTAATTACCCTTGAGAACGACAGCGGTTATTCGGGATTCGGAGTTGGATTTAGGCTTGATGTTTTGAAAGCAACGTTTACACAGGATGTAATGGATGATATAAGATCAGCCATAAAAGCCATGGCTATTGATAAAAACGAAGCGATGAATATTTTTAATGAAGAGTATGATAAAATTCTCGGATCAATAGATCGCACTAACAAAATCAGTTTTTATAAACAGCTTAAAAAATCGACAAAGAGATTATCTTCAATTAAATTGACAAAACCTATTAGTGAAGCAAAATATATCGGAGTAATAGGCGAAATTTTTGTAAGAAGAGATCATTTCTCTCTTATGGGTATACCCGAAAAACTTGCAGAAAATGGATTTGTTATGCTTGATGCCCATGTCATGGAATGGGCAAGGTATACGGATTTTTTACGAAAGATAAAAATGTTTGAAGTTAAAACTAATTTTGTTGGTAAAATCGAACATTTATTGTCCGGATTTATTCAGGACCGTGTTGAAAAAAAGATAAAAAAAATTTTATCTTTATCTGGTCTTTATGAATACGAATTGTTAGAAATAAAAAAATACATGATGCATTCAAAACATTTTTTCCCATGGACGCTTACCGGAGAGCCTGGTCTATCGTCAGGATCAGCATTGTATCATCTTATAGATAAATATTGCGGTGTTATAAACATAGGTCCGTTTGGTTGTATGAATTCCAGGATGACGGAAGCAGTAGCTACTGCCGAAATGAATTTGAAAGGTAAAATCACTGCGTCTCTAAATTCAAAATTAAAATGTGACTTAAAACATCTAAAAGATAAAGTAGACGCCTTGCCATTTTTAAGTATCGAAAGCGATGGAAATCCTTATAGCCAATTAATTGAAGCCAGAATCGAAACCTTCATGCTTCAAGCAGAAAGACTATATCTTGAAATGAAGAAAAATAAAAAAAAATAAAATGATAAGAGATTATAATTTTTATATCGGTATTATCGGTTCAGGCAGAATGGGCAGCGATATATTGTATTATCTTAACAATTTTGATTTTAAGCTTGTCTGGATAGTTATTGATGAGCAAACTGCAGACGATTTAAGAGGCAAATATTTAAAAAAACTTGACAGGTCTTTAAAAAACGGTCTGATTTCCCAATCGGAGTATGACAAAAAAAAGGCGGGTATTATAATATCTGTCGATTATAATAAACTTGCAGACTGTGATCTAATAATTGAAGCCATAACCGAAGATGTGGAAATCAAGAAAGATGTTTTTAAAAAAATTGCCGGTGTTGTGAAAAAAAAATGTATTCTTTCTTCCAATTCATCTTCTCTGATCCCGTCAAAAATTTGTCCCAATAAGAATCTGCTTGATAGATTTATAGGCATACATTTTTTTTATCCTGTCCAGCTTAAAAATATAGTTGAATTAATCATTACAAACAGGACAAGCAATTATTGCTTGAATATCGCTCAGCAATTCTTAAAAAAAATTAATAAATTTTATCTTTTGCAAAATGAAAAAAATTCATTTGTACTTAATAAGGTATTCCTCCCCTACCAGCTTGAATCTTATAATATTTTAAAAGAGGGGAAGCTTACGGTAGAGCAAATTGATTATATTATAGAAAAAAACATTTTCCCTATCGGTATTTTTAAAATGTATGATAGTGTTGGGATAGATATAATTTGTCCTTCGGTCAGGGAATATGCAAAAACATTTGAACATCCAGAATTATTTAATGATTTTTTAATGTATCTTGAGTCAATGATAAATGAGAAAAAGTTGGGACAAAAAACAAAAATTGGTTTTTATGATTATAATAATTTGGGAAATATTGATTTTAAAATTAATGATGACTATACTGAAGATATTGCAAAAAGGTTGCTATATTTATATATAAATACAGTATACAATTTTATAGAAATGAATTCAATTAATGAAAAAGAAGCTGATTTTGCATTAAAAGAATATGGTGATTTAAACAAAGGACCTATTGAATTATCTTGTGAAATAGGAAAGAACAAAATATACGAGTTTTTAGAAAATTATTTTATAAAAACTAAAAATTATTTGTTTAAACCGTCTTCACTATTGAAAAAACAATAAAATTTCAATGCAATAATAACAAACTTTTAATAAAAAAAAATTTTCTTTGACAATATTAAAAAAAACAATTATTTACACTTCATATTATTTGTTTTTCTTAAATATAAGTATATAATATACTTAAAATTCTATTTTTAAAAAATAGATTAAATTATCAGTAAAAAATAAAACAATATTTTATAAATTTAGATTCTATTTTTAAGGTATTATGAATAAAAGAGTTGTTGTTACCGGTATAAACATGATAACTTCCCTTGGGTTAAATTACAAAGAAACGTGGGATAACCTTGTTTTGGGGAAAAGCGGGATTAAAAGAATTACGCTTTTTGATCCTTCAAATTTGCAGACGCAGATAGCCGGACAAATTCCAGATAATTTTGATGCGTATTCAGAAAATTTTATAAAAAAAAGAAACAGTGTTCAGATGACAAGGGTAACAAGAATGTTTTTTGCCTGCGCCTCAGAAGCCATAGAGTTAAGTGGTATAAATTTTGATGAGTGTGATAAATCAAGATGTGCGGTAATAGCAGGTGTCGTTGATAATGCAAATAATTCTATAGAGCCAAATGACCCAAAAAACCGCATAGTTAAGGGAATGAGCAATGCAATGCCTGCATGGATTTCCATAAAATATAAAATAGAGGGACCTAGTTTCTCTGTTAATACAGCATGTGCTTCATCTGCTTATGCCATTGCGCTGGGATTTGATATGATAAAAAACGGACTGGCCGATATTGTTATAACCGGCGGGGCGGATTCTACAATTAATAAAGAAGAAATAGAAGGCTTTAATGAATTATACGCATTGTCAACAAGAAACAATGAACCAGAGAAAGCATCAAGGCCTTTTTCTGCTGACCGTGATGGATTTGTCATAGGTGAAGGTGCCGGAGTTATTATCATGGAATCATTGGAGTTTGCTCAAAAAAGAGATGCTTTTATCTATGGGGAATTAGCCGGTTATGCTCTCACAAATGAATCATACAATATCATGGCCCCAATGAAAGACGGTGAAGGCATGGCAAAAACCATGGCTAAGGCTTTACAAAATGCAAATATCGATCCATCATCTGTGGATTATATAAATGCCCATGGGACATCAACCATATTAAACGATAGATTTGAAACCATGGCAATTAAGAAGGTTTTTGGGGATTATTCTGCTAAGATCCCTGTTACATCAAGTAAATCAATGATTGGTCATACAATAGGAGCAGCAGGAGCAATCGAGAGTATAATAACACTATTAACAATTAATAACGGCATTATTACACCAACTATAAATTATGAAAATCCTGATCCGGATTTAACTCTTAATTATGTCCCGAATAAAGCGATCAAAAAGGAAGTTAATTGTGCGATTTCCAATTCCTTTGCATTCGGCGGACATAATGCCTCATTGGTATTTAAAAAATATAAAAATTGCTAATCAATTAAATAATATAACTTTCAAAAACTTAAATTTTTTGCTAATATAATTGCTACTAACAAAAAGGGAGAGAAAAATGGCAAAAATTAATGAAAATACTTTAAGAGAAGTAAGAGATACTATATATAATTTTTTTGCTGATGAATGTGAGGTCGATATAAACAGCATCAATGATAATACAAATATCATAAAAGATTTGGAAGGGGATTCATTGATGTTTTTAGAACTCCTTGAGATATTCAAAAAGAAATATAATCTTGACATCGAATTAAAAACTATTGGTAAATATGTTGTTAAAAATCCTGTGGAAACCGTGAAGCAGGTTATAGATATGACAATGCTTATTATCGAGCATGAAAATAAAATAGCAGATCTTCCTTAAACAATATTAATGAATAATCAAGAATTTACTGATATAAGCCTGTTATTTCCTGCATTTGGGATAGATTACAGCGAAGAAGAATTTAATGCTGTAAATAGCCTTTCTATCGATATAGAATCATATTTTAATAGTGCTTTACCAATAATCGGCGTTAAATTTGCAAAAACACACCTAATGGATCAATTTAATGAACTGAATTCTCAATATCTTGCCTATATTTACAGCGCTGTTTTGGCAGATTATTTTAAAAAAAATGGAATTTATTCTAGATATATATCGGCATACAGTATGGGTATCTATGCAAGCCTGTATTATGCCGGTGCTTATGATTTTATGACTGGATTGGAATTAATAAGGGATGCATACAATCTTACAGTTGAGGCTATTTCAGGCAATAAATTTGGCATGGCTGGAGTAATCGGTTTTGATTATGACAGCCTGATCGACTTAATAAGCAATAATTCAAAAAGTGTAGAAATTGTAAATGAAAACAACAGACTGAGCTTTGTTATAGCAGGCTATTACGATGAAATAGAAAATATAGTGAAACTTCTGCTTGAGGAAGGCGCAATGAATACAAGAGTTTTACCTATTAAATCCTGCTATCATACCCAATTCAATAAAAGTGCAAGCGATAAATTTAAAGCTATCCTCGATAAAAAACATATCTCTTCAATAAAGATGTCGTACGTCTCTTCTATTAATCAGGAAATAATAAACAGCAGCAATGATATAAAAAAAGAACTTTGCAATAATTTATCAATGAAGCTCAACTGGCACAGTACAATGAATAAAATGATTTCAATAGGCATAAAAAATTATTTTGAATGCGGATTAGGGAAAAGCCTATTTAAAATAGCTAGATTCATCGACGGAGATTTTAAGATCCATACTTTAAAAAATATTGATAATATTTTAAAAATTTATTGAATTGATGTAAATTAAAAATAATTAATTGTATAAATTTTTTATAAATTTGTGTGAATATAGACAAATTTGTGCAATTCTGTTATAATTAGAATTATTCTAATGCAATAGATATTTTATTCCTTATTTTTATCGATCAAACGGGATATTTTTATATTATCATTATTGCATATAAATACAGAGGCTTTATGTTCGGCGAATTAAATGAAGAATGTGGTATTTTTGGCATCTGCCTAAGCAGTGATTCTCTTGATGTGGTAATCAATCTTTATCATGGTCTTTTTGCATTGCAACATAGGGGACAGGAGAGCTGCGGAATTGCTTATAAAAACAATGATAAAATCGAATTATTAATTAGGCAAGGATTAATCTCGGGTAATTTTTTTAAATCATTACCTGTCGATGTCAAGACCAATCTTGGTATAGGACATGTAAGATATTCGACCTCAGGGGGATCAAATCTAGTTAACGCACAGCCTTTTCTTTTTAAATGCAATAAGGGGGATGTGGCAATTGCACATAATGGCAATATTCCGAATGCAGATCTTCGAAGGGAAGAGCTCATTAAATCAGGATCTATTTTCCAAACGACTTCGGATTCTGAGATTTTAATACATCTGCTTGCAAGGACTGCACTAGACAATTTTGAGTCGGCATTGTTTAGTGCATTAAATCAATTGAATGGTGCGTTCTCAATGCTGATGATACACGATGATAACCTGATTGCATTCAGGGATCCTTTTGGATATAGACCTTTATGCTACGGCAGACTAAAAAACGGTTATGTCTTTGCCTCAGAGACTAACGCGCTCGATCTTGTGGGAGCAGAGTATGTGGCGGATGTTAAGCCCGGTGAGATAATATTCTGCAAAAATGGTGAAATTACAAAAAAAACCTTTGCAGCATCAAAAAGAATTAATCAGTGTGTTTTTGAATTAATATATTTCTCCAGACCGGATTCTTATGTGTTCGGAGAGTCTGTGCATGAGGTAAGGCTTAAAATGGGAGAAAGACTTGCGTTATCAAGAAAATGTGATCCCGATATAGTTATTGCTGTACCAGATTCTGGCAACTCCGCTGCACTTGGATTTAGCAGGGCAGGAAATATTCCGTTTGAATTCGGTATAATAAGAAATCATTACACAGGCAGGACTTTTATAAAACCAGGGCAGAACAAACGAGAAGAAAGCGTAAGAATAAAATTAAATCCTATAAGATCTGTGATTAATGGCAAAAAAGTTGCCGTTGTGGATGATTCTCTCGTAAGAGGCACCACTTCCAGAAAAATCGTTAAAATGCTTCGTGATGCAGGTGCTAAAGAAGTACATATGTTTTATTCAAGCCCTGAAATTAAATTTAGTTGCTATTACGGCATTGATACACCAACCAGAGAAGAGCTTATCTCATCAAGCAATAGCCCTGAAGAAATCGCAAAAATGTTAGGCGCGGATTCTGTGACTTTTTTAAGTATTTATGATTTGAGATCATGCCTTAAAATGCCAGATAATTATTGTTATTCATGTTTCAATGGTGATTATGGTATTCCTATAAAAGGATTGGATTTGGCCTATCAGGCCTGCAGTAAATTGTAAAATTATTGCATTAATTTGGGGTCAGAGCTAAAAAATTTAATCTTAATCCTATAAATTTCTATAAAGTTTTAATTGACAAATGAACATAAGTTCATTATAAATGATTATGAACTTATGTTCATAATCATTTATAATGAGATTTAACTTTGCCAAGAAATAAAAAATGCCGAAAATTGTCCACTATTCCCATCATAAAAGGATTTAAACCATTTGGTTTATCAAAATTTGTCAATAAGCCGGTTGTGATTCCTCTTGAAGAGTACGAAGCACTTAATCTTGCCGATTATCAGGGATTGTCTCAGGAAGAAGCATCTGCCAAAATGAATATTTCGAGACCAACTTTTACCCGCATTTATGAAAGTGTGAGAAAAAAAATCGCCACTGCTTTTTCTGAAGGAAGAAGCCTTATTATAGAAGGCGGTAATGTCGAATTTGATTTTGACTGGTTTAAATGCAGCGACTGTTCGTATTCATTTAGCATTGGCAAAAAAGATCCATGGGAAGATATAAGTTGTCCGCGATGCAAATCCAAAAACACTACCAATTTAAATGACTGTTTTTTAAAAGGCTGCGGTTGCTGCTGCAAATGCACAGAAGGATTAAAAGATGAAAATAACAACATTGATTGAAAATCATGTTTGCAATGAGAGACTCATGGCAGAACACGGACTTTCAATTTTGATTGAAACTACTAGTAAAAAAATATTATTTGATACAGGTCAGACAGGAAAATTTATTAGTAACGCCGGATATCTTGGAATAGATGTTTCAGAAATCGATGATGTTGTGATAAGCCATGGCCATTACGATCATACGGGTGGACTTTACGAGTTTATAAAGCACAACAAAAAAGCGGTAATTCATATAAAAAAAGAGACTTTTAACAAAAAGTTTAGAGCCAACAAAAAAGATTACATCGGAATACCTTATGAATATGAACTTTTTAGCAGCAGGATTAATTATATAAAAGAAAAAACAATGATATGCAATGGTGTTTATATTATACCAGAAATTAAAATATACGATAAAAATGATCTTCACTACGGGGATTTGCTTGTAGAGAGAAACGGTAAATTTGAAATTGACAATTTTTCAGAAGAGCAGTTTCTGGTGATAGAAAAGGACGGCTATGTATCAGTAATTTCAGGCTGTTCGCATAACGGGATAATAAATATCCTTGAAACCGCTAAAAATGTTTTTGCTATGCCGTTGAATCTCGTCCTCGGCGGTTTTCATACTGATAACGCAGAAAACTCCATTATGGAACCAATAATTAATTGTTTTAAAAAATTTGATCCTCAATCCATTGGTGTTAGTCATTGCACCGGCATTGAAAAATTTTCAATTTTAAAAAATAGGATCGGCGAAAAAATTTTTTATAATTATACGGGAAAAATAATAAATATTTAAGGAATAGATTATGAATGATAAAACCATCGACGAAAAAATACAGGATTCTTTCAGGGAAGAAAATCTGAAAAGAATCAAAAATAAAATCATCGTTATAAGCGGTAAAGGTGGAGTCGGCAAAAGTACGGTGAGCGTAAATATTGCATACGCAATGGCTCTTGAAGGTCTTTCAGTCGGGATCATGGATGTTGATCTGCACGGTCCTTCGATTGCTAAAATGACTGGAGTTGAAAACAGGAGACTCACTGGAGAACAAAATTCAAGACCTAAACCCATAAAAGCGATTAATAATCTCTATGTACTTTCTATAGCATCAATGCTTGAAAGCCCAGATGATCCTGTTATATGGCGGGGACCTGCAAAAATGGGAGTTATTAAGCAATTTCTTGAAGAAATAGACTGGCCAGAACTTGATTATTTGATCATCGATTGTCCCCCGGGCACGGGTGACGAGCCATTAAGTACTGTCCAATTAATAGGAGACGTAACAGGGGCGATAATTGTTTCTACTCCTCAGGATGTGGCATTCCTTGACGCAAGGAAAACAATAAGTTTTGCAAAAAAACTGAATGTGCCTATACTTGGGATCGTTGAAAACATGGCCGGTTTTACCTGTCCTCATTGTGGTAAAAAAGTAGATATTTTTAAATCTGGCGGAGCAGAGAAAGCTAGTAAAGATTTTAATCTTGAGATACTTGGTAAAATCCCTCTTGACGTTAACATCGTTCATTCTGGTGATGACGGCAAACCTTATGTTTATCATTTTGCAAAAACTGAAGGTGGAAAAATTTTTGCAGATATCAAAGATAAAATAATAAAAAAAACTAATAAATAATTATTGGAGGTTAATAATGAAAATCTGTTTACCTACAACAGGCAAAAATGGAATGAATGAAACCGTCTTTGAGCATTTTGGAAGTGCAAAATACTTCACGATTTATGATACTGATACAAAAACAATCGAAATCGTGGAAAATGATAACGCGCATCACAGCCATGGTATGTGTCATCCGCTTGGGGTAATTTCAAAGTACAATATTGATGCTGTTTTATCCGGCGGTATGGGCAGAAGAGCGGTCCAATTGTTAAACGAAGGAGGCATAAAGGTTTATCTTATGCAGGGGAAAACGGTTTCCGAAGCTATTAAAAATTTCGAGGAAAATAAACTTATCGAGCTAACATTTGAGAATGCATGCGGTGGACACGGTTGCCACTAAAAAATCTGAATAAGGGGCTGTCCAATAAATTCAATTTTAGCCACTCCTTAATCGTAAGGATAAATTATATAAATATTACGACAGTCCCCTTCCCCCTTATTTATACTAACTTTGACTAACGTATGGAAATTTTATATATCATATAGAGTTTTAAGCAATCAAAATTAAAAAGCAGACGGGAATAAACTTGGTGTATTCAAAGTGTTTTCATTTTAACCTTCTTGTTTAATTAAAAACACATGTTTTTAACTGAACCATCTGAAATTACATTCAAACTGCTTTATATCAATTATTATGCTTGATTTTTCCTATAAATATAGTATTTTTTATAATAATTATTGGAGATTACTATGGAAATACAAAAAGAAGTTAAACTAAAGATAAATGATAACGAACTTAAAGGCCTTTATGCAAATCAAATTGCGATAATGCATTCCAGATATGACTTTGTAATCGATTTTATTGCAATGTTTCCTCCAGAAGCAATAGTTAATGCCCGAATAGTTACAAATCCCGCATCATTAAAACGAATATACAATGCAATAGGTATAAATATAAAAAAATACGAAGAAAAATTCGGCGAAATAAATATTGAAGATGACAATATAGAATTTCCGGGTAAAATAAATTAATTGACATGGCAAATTTTGCAAAAAGATTTAATCTAATAATAATTTTAGTTGCATTAGTTTTTAGCTGTAATTCAAGAGCTAAATATGCATATCTCTTTTATTATAAAGAGTATTACTCCTGCTTTAAAGATAAATACAACATCTATAGATATGTTAGGAAAAAATTATTAAGAAACTTTTATAACCTTAAAGAAATAAGAATTAAGTCATTTGCAAGTCTTACTTCGGAAATCAATAAATTAAAAAAAATAAAATCCGAATGCGTTGTTTTTCTTGATGATTTTAATTCAACTCTTATGCTAAAAAACAATCAGTTCCCGGATGATTCAAACATCAAGTTAATAACATATAATATAGAAGAATTACAGTCAGATAATAATTTCCCTGTATTTAATATAAAAGTAAATAACGGGACAATAGTTGAAAAAATCATAAATCTTTTAGAAAAATATTCCAAACAAAAAGACTTATCAGACTGCGGAATAATAATAAGCACAAAATATAACATCGGATTTGACATCATGGAAAAAATCACCCCCTACAATATCGAAATGCTAAAGTTGGATGAAAGCAATGATGCGAAATCCGGAGAGATTTTAATTAAAAATTATCTTGCATCAAAAAACAAAAAAATTGTTGTTTTTTGCGGATTCGAATTCAATAATTATATCTATAAAATTCAAGAGGATATATTGTATAACGATCTTATTATAATAGAAATCATAACAAATTACGGTCAGACAGTAAAAAATGTTAAATATAGATTGGACATTGATTGGCAAAAAGCCATATTACTTGGGATAAATTCCAAAAAATTTAGGGATTTTTTAGGTAGCAAAAAACAAAAAAACGATATAAATAGCAACAAAAACATGAATTATATTTATAATATAGAAAATGATTGCTTAATTATTGAAAAAAATGAAAATTTTATCATAAATTTTGATAAAAAATAGCAATTAAGATTAAATTTTAATAATAATAAAATTTAATTTGACTTTTTTTTTACCTTTAAATATAATTTACCTGTAATGATATTTAATTATCTGATTGTAGGTTTCGATAATCTAATTAATTAATTCAAAGGGAGAGTGAGTGATATGATAAAAAAGGTAGTTGTTATAGTGTCAATTATTTGTTTATTCTCCACGATTAACATATTTACCGATGAGAAAACAAAAAATCTGCAATCCATAGTCTTAGAAGATTTTGAACTGGCTGAAGGTGGTCAACCCAAAAGAATTTGGGTGGCTGTACCAAGCTTATTCGGGAGAGAAGAAAACAAGGAATCTGGCAAAAGTTTAGAACAAGTAAGCTGGGTAGAAGCATGGCCTGAAGCATATTTTGGAAGAGAAGGTATTTTTGATGATGGGAATGGTCCAAAGCCAAATAAAACTTCATTATCTTTAAAAGTTCAATTTAACAGACAAGGTTATAATTATGTAGAGTTATATCCATGTGTTACAAAAGACGGTAAATTAGTCACAGAGCCTATTAATTTTAAAGGCATAGTAAAGCAAATAGATATGTGGATATGGGGAGCAAATTACAATTATGACGTCGAATTTGTTTTAATGGATTATAAAGGTATAGAGCATAGATTACCCGTAGGCAATATAAAACATGTTGGCTGGAAAAATTTTGTTGTTGGTATTCCGGGATATATTCCACAAACTGGCACATATGTTTTAGGTCAATATCAATTTTCTCTTGTTAAAATCGTAGTATGGACGACTCCAAAAGAAAAAGTTTCAGGGACTTATGTATATTTTGATCATATAAAATATTTAAGTGATATATTCCAGGAAAAATACGACGGATATAATCTGGGAGATATAAATACTGTTAAAAATCTTCAGGAAAAAGCCCCAAAGGCTCCTGATGATTCACAATTAAGACAACAACAACAACAATAATAATTTTAAGGAGAAGCAAAATGAAAAGGTTATTAATTATAGGTCTGATAATATGTTTTCATATACTCCTATTAAATACAGAAGAAACAAAAACAGATACTGTATTAACTGCAAATTCTCAGATAACAGAAGTTAGATTAAATGGATTTGAAGATGCTTCCTTTTGGAATGTGTCAATGCCTATTGACCAGGGAGTAATAACCAGACAATCCAGAGACGGCGCAGCAACTGATGTAAAAATAGATACGAATTTAAATTCTATAAAAAAAAGAGATGAAAAATACGGTATTCCAAGCAATTATCCTAAAGAAAGAGTCCTCGGTGTAAAAGTACAGTATATAGCTCGTGGTTATAATTGGTTTGCAATAAGACCGGTCAAACCTATAGTGATAGAAGGTGTTTGCCAGCATATTTCTTTCTTCGTAGTAGGAAGAAATTACAAGCATACAATGAAAATATTAGTACTTGATTATTTCGGTAGAGAACGCGAGCTTGTAGCAGATAAATTAAATTTTGTTGGTTGGAAGGAACTGATTGTACCGATTCCAGATAATATCAGTCAAACAGATTATCATTTTCCTGATAAGCAGGGCATAAAATTCAACGGATTTTTAATAGAAACCGATCCATTGGAAGCATTTGGAGTATATTATATATATTTTGATGAATTAAGAGCATTAACCGATATTTTCAATGAAAAAACAAAGGATGAATTTGATATTTCAGATGATTGGTAGAATTTGTTGCCTAACAAAAATGAGTAAGAATGTAAGTATAAAATGAAATGAATAAATAAAAAAAGTATTGCAAAATTAAATCTAATAAATTATTTTAAGGGTTGTTTTAGTTGAATATTCTAAAAGTAATGGATATTTAATTAAGGCAACCCAATTTTTTTATACAATTATATTTAAAAATACGAGATGAATTTATGCCTATTGATAAAGACGATGAAGAAAAAATATATAATTTGAGAGAAAAGTTACTCATTATTTATAAAGCGGCTTCATCGGATAATCAAAAAAGACGAGTATCAAAGGATCTTAACCTAATTGAAAATATAATCAAAGATATAGAAAATGGCAAAGACGTTGATTTATCAAAATTGAATATATTTTCAAACGATAAAAAAGAGTTAAATAAAAAAGAAACCGTCGATGATCACCTTAATTATATTACTAAAGTCGAAATGATAAAAATGGCTGAGGATCATAATGATTCAGAATTAAATGAAATTTATTCCTTTTATATTTATTTTGAGCGAAATTTCTTTATACCTCTTCAGGATAATTATTTAAAAATCGATTATCAATACAGCAAGCGTAGGGATGTAATATTTACCCATCATGATACACTGATGCATCTTTTTGAAGAATACATAAATGATTATGAAGTACTAAAAGAACTTAAAATTAAAGAGCAAATAAATACTTTTAAAAATAGAGTAGAACAACAAAAAGCTTACCTGCTTATCAAACTCGGAGAATTCCTTCTTGAATTAAAAAATTTACTTACAGAATTAATTGCTAGCTATAACCTCGGTAAAAATATTTTTTATAATCCTGACGAATCATTCACACCAAAATTTGATAAAGATAGAAATGATTTTGAAAATTATAAAATGAAGGAAATAGTCCAAGAAGCAATTTATTTCTTAGACGATTTTATTGAAATAGTAAGAATCCCTGATTTTAAAAAGAAAAGGAAATAAATATGACTCAAAATTTTAAAAATTTACCAGTAATAACTTTAGGCTCGCCATATGGAATTGGTTATCAAATATTCCTGGAGTCGTTAAAGCATCCAATTTTTAAAACTAATTATCCAGTATGTATTGGTTCTAAAAGAATATTGGATTTCTTTATCAATCTTATAAAAATGAAGGTCAAATATCATTCATTGGACAGCAAAGATATAAATAATCTTAACGAAATCAATCGTAAAGCAAACGTTTTTATCCTTATAAATATCGATGATTCTAATGACAAAATAAAGTCATTAAAAGATATAACTCCCGAGATTGATGGCGATATAGCTTATAAATCAATAATATTATCTGCACAACTTGTTAAAGACGGCATTTTTAAAAGCGTGGCAACTTTGCCTGTAAGTAAAAAAACAATAAATATTTATGATAAATCGTTTACTGGCCACACTGAATTTTATCAAAAATACTGGAACGAAAAACAGGTTTTTATGACATTTGTTTCGGATAAGTTAAATATCATCCAATTAACAACGCATGTCCCGCTCTCAAAGGCAATAAAACTTATAAAAAAAGATTTGCTATTAAGAGGTTTTAATATAGCTGTTGATTTCAAGAAAAAACTAAATTTAAAAAAAGACATCTGTTATCTGGGCATAAATCCTCATGCAGGCGAAAATGGGTTGCTGGGTAAAGAAGAAGTATGGATTAAAAAAATTATCGATAATTTTAATAAAAATAGCACAGAAAAAATAATAGGTCCTGTGCCTTCGGATACGGCATTTACAAAGTTTAGTATAAATAAGTATTCAATTTTTATTGCCAATTATCATGATCAAGGGTTAATCCCTTTTAAAATTTTTTCTTTTGAAGACGGTGTAAATTTGAGTTTCGGCATGAAATATATAAGGACTAGCGTAGATCACGGCACAGGCGTTGACTTGATTGGGAGCAAGAATATAAACTTAAAAAGCTTTTTAAATGCCTATAAGCTCGCAGTGAAACTTTAATTAAATGTTACTTTCCCAATTGTTTTTATGCCAATCATAGAGGTCGTGTGGCTTAAACCTCGCCTTGTATGACATACTATGGTTATCTTTTATATAATAGCCAAGATAGTAATATTTTAAACCAAACTCTTTTGCCATTTGTATCTCCCTTATGACACTGTAGGTGCCCAAACTTAAATAATCATAATCGGTCTTATACATGAAGTAGGCACTGCTAAAGGCTTCATTTGATTTGTCAAGAATACCAGCGCCAACGAGTTTATCATTAACATAATATTTACTTAAAAAAGCTGGTACAGCAAACTGGAAGAAACTCATTTTAAAATCATCCTTGTTTGTCTTTTTACCGAATCTGTCTATTGAATGTTCCCTATATATTTCATATACCTCATCGGAATATTTTAATTCTTCAAGTTTGAATACGGTATCCTTATTTTTATTTATAACCCTTAACATGCTTTTTGTTGGAACAAACTCATTAACTCTAACTCTAATAGGCACACATTCAAAACACACATTACAACTTGGTTTAAAAAAATACATACCAAATCGTCTCCAGCCCCTGATTAATAATTCGTTAAATTCTATTTCAGATAATGCTGTAGCAAAAAAATACTCCGATATCATACGTTTATTTTTTAGATAGGGACAATCATCATAAAATGCAATCTGAGGTTTCTGCAGGTATATAATAAAACTATTCCTCCTATTTAATTTTTTTATTTAATGAAAGTTTTCCTGACTCAAGATGATAGGTTTTGTATGCCATTTTAACAACCTGATTTGAGTGAGATACTATAATCATAGAGTGTTCTTCTTTATTAGTAATGCCAAACAAAAGCTCTAAAACCTTGTCGGCATTTTTTTCATCGAGGTTGCCCGTTGGTTCATCTGCAAGGATAAGTATAGGTTCGTTAATGAAGGCTCGAGCTATGGCGACCCTTTGTTTTTCACCACCGGATAATTGAGATGGATAATGCTCAAATCTTTCTTCAAGTCCCATGAAAGAGAGAAGATTTTTTGCTTTTTCTTTCGCATATTTTTTATTAAATCTGCCAATAAGAAACGGCATCATAACATTTTCTAAAGCTGTAAAATCCTCTAATAAATAATGTTGCTGAAATATGAATCCTATCTTTTTATTTCTGTAGTTTGTGAGTTCATCTTCATCGAGTCCTGTAATTTCCATTCCGTCAATCTTTATGCTGCCTGCTGTAGGATAATCCAATCCGCCAATTAAATTTAGCAGCGTGGATTTACCTGAGCCACTCTCTCCAGTTATAGCAACCATTTCATTTTTATTAATGTAAAAATCCAGTCCTCTTAAAACATTTATTGTTTCATTTATATTGGGATAATCCTTAACCAATCCCTTAACATCAACGAGTCTACCCATTTTTTATTACCTCAATTGGTTTTATCTTGCCTGCTTTTATTGCAGGCGAAATACTTGCAATAATTGAAAAAACTAAAGTTATAAAGGATATCAACAAAATTTCAAAGAATGAGATATCTGTATATATTTTATTAAGATAAAAATCCTTTGAAAATATTTCAAAATTGACATTCTTATCTGCTTCGATGAAAAAAGATAAAATCCAGTTTATGGCAAGCATAAAGCCTGTAATTATCAATGAAAAAAAATGGAGTATTTCATTTAGCATAAGCATCACAAGAAGTCCTGTAAATACGCCTATTATAATTCCAATAAAGCTAAGATAAATTCCATTTAGGAGGAATATAAGGTTAACTCTGTGTGGAGAAAATCCGTAAGATTTTAAAATTGCTATATCCATCCTTTTTTCAAAGACAGTAATATATATTGTGCTCAAAATATTTAAAGTCGCAACTATAACAACGAGTATTACGATAAATGCTATTGTGTATTTTTCAAATTTTAAGGCAGAAAGCATATTGCGATTTTTATTCTCCCATGTTATTACTTTATCAATGGGAGTTATTAATCCAATGTTCAAAAATATACTGAATAATCTTTTTGCGTCATCGTATTTTAATCCATCTAGTAATGTGTATTCATTTTTTACCGTATCAAAAAAATATTTAGAATAAACAAAAGCCCTATCATCTTTATTGATATTATTCACAATATAATCCAAATAAAACTGCTGCGTAAAAACTTTTGGTATACCATAAAAAAATGCAAAGTAGTTTGCATCCTTGCAATCATTAAGTTTTATCATAATATTATACTGGGTTTCATTATCAAAGATACTATCTCCAGTTTTGTTGGAAATATATGCTATTACTTCGTCAAGCTCAGAATATCCTGTTGTGAATATCCCTGCAACAAAAAGTCTTTTTAAGGTAACTCGAGCCGATGAATCTGACATCATTGCAGTTATATAAACATGATCGCCTTTTTTTACCGCAAGCTTATCGGCTGTTTTTTTTGAAATAAGTATTTCATTAAACGAGATATTTTTTTCGCCATCAAGAATCAAAAGAGAATCGGCAAAGCCATGATCAAGGAAAAATATATTATCAGGAAGCGTCCTGAATTTTACTATACCCGTCGTCCTCGAGTTGGCTGTAAGAAGTACTTTGTTTTCCCGGTATAGATCAATAAATTTTATCATTTTATTCAATTTTTTATTGCTTTTTATATTCTCTAAAAGCTCGTTTGACTCTGCAAATGAAGTGTATGCAGGAATCTCTATATGAAATGAATCTATCTCAAGCTGTATTCTTAAAATATTATAAATGTATCCATTCATTATAGAAACACCAGCAATAAAAAAAATAATGCTCACCGCTATTACAGTAACAACTATAATAGATGAACCGGAAATCTCTTTATTGTTTCGTAAATTTTTTAAATATCTGAAAATGATTATATTTTCAAGTTTCATGATTTATTCTTCAACACCTCGACTGGTTTAAGTTTGCCGATCCTTTTAACAGGCAAATAAGATGACAGGATAGCCATACCGATTATTAAAATGCAGATTATTAATAATTCGGTAAAATAAATTTTAACAGGAAACCCATCCTGATAATACACAGATCTGTCATATATTATAACTTTGCCTAGATTGATTCCTTTGAATAATCCCTGTAATGCAAATTCGATAATTTTTAAAAAGCCGTTACAAATAATTTCAACAAACGAAAATATGCCCTGTACATTATAAGAAATCAAAATACCAATAATTACTCCAAAAAAACTACCCAAAAATCCTGCAATCAAACTTTCAATTGTATATATAATTTCAATATCCTTTGTTGATGCACCGAATGTTTTCAATATTGATATGTCCACTTTTTTTTCTAGTATTTTTAACTTCAAAGCGCCGTAAGTGTTTGCTGCTACAATTAAAAATATAAGGCTAAAAAGTATTATTATCATTGTTTTTTCTAATCTTAAAGCTGTAAAATAACCACGATTAATTTCTTCAGCACTTTCAACAATATAATTTTTATCCAACATTTTTTTTAACATTCTCTTTACTCGGCTAGAATTATTAATATTGTTTAATTTAATCCCTATGCTATCAAGATTTGTATTCCCTGTTAAATTTTTTAAAGAATAAATTGAAATAAACCCCCAGTATCTATCATAATCATAGCTATTAGTTTTAAAGATATCATTTATGATAAAAGGGACCCCTTGTGATTTATAGCTTGAAAGACTAATATCTGGAGATATAAAAATTTGATCGTTTATATTAGAGTAAATAGAGTTAAACATTTCGCTACCTAAAATTATTGAATCTCCTAAAAAATTTATATTCTGATTTGCAAGCTCAAAGTATTCAAGAAATTTAGAATCTTTTTTTATTTCATCTGGATCGATAGCGCGTAGTTTTAAAACCTGCAATTCATCATAAAAACTCTTGTCGGACCTTATTATTACCTCTTTGTCTGAAAACGGAATGACTGCCTGTATATCCTTAAACCTGTTATATAAAAATTGTTTCATTGTAAGGGCTTCATCGAGTGTAAAGGTTTTAAAGTGCGTTTTTCTAACAACTAAATGATAAGAGCCAATCTCTATTCGTCTGGTTATATGGTTTTCCTGCAAGCCATTCATAATGCTTAATACAACAATAAGCACCGCCAGACCACCAGTTATTCCAAAAAACAATGAGAGAAAAATCAGATTTTTTTTACCTTTTTGCCTTTTGAGACTTATGTAAAACCACAGTCTAATTTTTGAGGAAAGTAAAATAATTAAATCTACTAGCCTTTTCATAAAAATTCCACATAAATTATTTATTAACTAATTTTTTCTCTTTTCATTATCAATCTTGAAATAATATTATTAATGTAATATATTATATTTAGCTGAATTATGACAAGCTTTATTGATTAATTGTAAAAATTATTTCATCATAAAATTTGTGCGTTTTTTCAGTTAAGGAGATAAAAAAAAATGAAAAAAGGTGCAATTAAATTATTAGTAATTATTGTATCTTCGTTATTAATATCATGCCTCGTGGGAATAGGAGTATTTTTTTTGATTAAAAAATTGAGAGACAGATAAAAATTTTAATCTCTTCGGGTCTAATTCCCCGAAGCTTGCTTCGCTATTATAAATATG
>CAZHHK010000025.1:0-30383 GCA_964531405.1 uncultured Spirochaetales bacterium
TATAAATATATAATTGATACAAATTTGTCAAATGGTTTAATATTTGACAGAAGCTACACTCTTAAATAAGGTAACTTTATGGATTCAATAAAGGAAATTGCCAATAATAAAAAAGCGAGATTTGAATATACTATTATAGACAAATATGAAGCTGGGATAATGCTTGTAGGCACCGAGGTAAAAGCCATAAGAGATGGAAAATGTTCGATAGGCGATGGTTATGTAGTAGAAGAAAACAATGAATTGTTTGTTAAAAATATCAATATTTCAGAATATAAACATGGAAATATAAATAACCACGATCCTTTAAGGAAAAGAAAATTACTGCTTCATAAAAATGAAATTATAAAGCTTATAAGAGCAATAAAAGAAAAAGGGATTACAATTATTCCCTTAAGAATTTATTTTAAAAATAGCTTGATTAAAATCGAAATAGCTGTTTGTAAAGGGAAAAAACTGTTTGATAAACGTGAAAATATTAAAGACAGAGATTCAAAACGTGATATTGAAAGAGAGATTAAAAGAAGATATAATTAAATATATTACTATTTTTCTCACCTATGTAAAAATATAGTAAATAAATTAATATATATTGAATGATAATTGCAAAGAATGTATATTCTTTTTTGTGAAAATATATACGGGAGTATTGTAATGCTTATTTCAAAAAATAAGTTACTGATAGTTATTCTTAGTTTTATAATAGCATCGACATTTAATCAAAATATATATTCAGAAAATATTTATTTTTATACTAAAACTACATTCGCTGATTCACAATTCTGGGAAAGAGCGATATCTAAATATGGCGATACGAGTTTAAAAGTATTTAGTAATTTTTTATCAGGCACAATGGGACTTGGCATTGAAATGGTAATATGGGATATAGGAATAAAAAGAGGCTCAAGAATATATTTTAAAGGCGGCGTAGATCTTGTTTTTGCAGGTCTATCATATGTAGGTGCATATGCAAATGATAATAAATTTAACGTAAGCATGTATCCACTGAATATCAATGGCGGAGCTTTTTTTACCGGTGTAGACTGGGATTTATTTGTTGGAGGCACATTCCCTAAAACAAATTTGATTTGGGGTTTCGGCTGTATATGGACTTTCCTTTTCCCGTCTTATTCTCCTAAATATAATGTTATAGATCTTTATCAAAAATTTTATTTCTATGCTACCCCTGCAGTCTTATTTGGCTATGATATTATTATCCCAAAATCTAATTTTAAGATAACACCGCAAATCAGAGCAGGTTTTACCTGTAATCCGGTGATTCCTCATGAACTCATAAGAGAACTCAGATATAATTATTCTGTACAGGAGAAATACAGCGGATTTTATGTGGATTTTTCACTTGCATTTAGTTTTGCCCAAATTAAATGGAAAGAAGAGCAATAATATAACATGAAAAAAATAATAATCATTGAAGTGGCTGTTATTACTTCAATTATTATTCTTTTAACTATAATAATAATTATCCTTAATGTTGTTATTTATAATAATTTAATAAAAATAAAAAAAGATATTATTTCTGATGTCAAAGAAAAAACTGGTTTTTTAATAAATTATGAAAATATACTTCCAAATTTTATTGGCAAAATTAAAGTAACTAAAGTATCTTTATATGACAATGAAGGTACAAAACTTGATATTGGTGATATAAATCTTTATTATTCAATATTCAATTTGATCTTTTCAAAAGATTTAAACTTTTTTAATATTTTTCATAAACTCAAAATTTACACAATTAATCTAAAAATTAATAAAGATGAAGATTTTACTAAATTAAAAAAAATATTAAACAAATTTAAAAATAATAACAAACGTTCTGTAATAGTAAACAATTTTAAGGTAGAAATTGATTCGGCTACGATATTTATTATTAATAAAGATAAAAGATATTCAATAAAATCTGAAAAAATCAATTTGAAATATAATAATAAAAATATTAAAGTTGATTGCATATTAAGTATATTAATAAAAAAATATGACCAGGTTCTCTTTTCATCAAGAATACTTATCGATGGCATAAATAAAAAAGAAGACAATATCACAACCAGCAACTTTAACTTTAATATAATAAAAACCAATATTGGGAAAACAAATTTAAAACCTCTAAAATTCGTTTATAAGGGCGAAAATAATAATTTCAGTTTTTATAAGGGAAAAGATAATCTGCCATTGATTTTAAACATATCTAAAATAGATGATAAAATATTTATTCATACTGATATAAATAATTTTAATACCTATAATTTAATTGCTAATGATAAAAAAGATATATATATTCCAGATAAAATCACATTAATAACCAATTTAATTATTAATTCAAAAACCAAAGAAAACGAAGGCAATTTAACGTTTGCTATAAATTATGACAAATTATTATTTCTTAAAAATTTTGGAATAGATTTTAAATCAAAAATACGTAATGAATATATCGATATAGAAAAATTTATTATATATAATGAAACACGTGAAAATAATATATCTTTTCAAGGCAGTTACCCATTTTATGATAAAGATTTTAAAATTTATATTAATATAAATAATTTTTTGCTTCCTAAAACTAGAATTAATTCAAAAATTAATATCAATAAAGTTAATAAATCAATAAATATTTCAGGTGATTACTTTTATTTAAATTCTATTAATTTAGGACATTTTAATTTTATTTATGAAAAAAAAGATAAAATCACTCTATTAAAGACTATAAAAAGTTTTAATGGCTATGAAATTGATGGAAAGATTAGTAATGAGAATTCATCAAATAATATAATCCATAATTTTAGTAAATTTAATATTTCCCAAATTATAAGAGCATACAATCCTGATTATAAAAACACCCTATACTTAGATGGGAAATTAATAACTGAAACATCAAAAAAAAGAGGGTTTAACGTAAAAAAATCAAATTTTAGTTTAATAATAGATAATAAAGCTATCACTAAATTTAATTTTAAATATGCTAATAGTGTTGTTACCTTAAATAATGTTGATTTATTTAATAAAAATATACATGCTAATGGAATATTGAATCTTAAAAAAAAACCAGCACTAATGATATTAAATATAGCCAGTAAGAATTCCTTTTATAAAATTTTATCAAAATATGATGGTAATTCTTTAATGATTAAAGTAAATGATAAATTTGTTTTTAACTATATCAAAAACGAATCTAAAATATACATAAAATCAGATAACTTTGATCTCCCAATAAATAACAAAATCGCTACCATAAATACTAATCTAATAATCGATCTAAACAACAAATTTATTGATAAATCAACGGTAAGTATTTCAAATATAAAACTTTTTCAAAATGATATTGGTGATCTTTTTTTTAATATATCATATAAAAAAAATAATTTGATAATTAATAATTTTAGCTATACCGATAAGTACAGCTATATTACAGGGCAACTTATACAGAAGCTAAATTTAAAAGATTTTATTATTACTGGTAATGGTTTTTTTAAAGATGATAAAAAAAATGAATCATATTCTATCAATTATGATATTAATAAAACTGATATTAAATCAAAAATTTATATTACCAATATAGATTTAAATAAATTTATAAATAATCTATACGGCAATATAAATGCACGAGTAAATATCTCAGGGAACATCAAAAATCCGGATATAGATTTTGAAATGGATATTATGAATGGAAAACTAAACAAAACAAACTTATCATCATTTATAATTTCAAAAAAGCAGGCTAACGAAATCAATATTAAAAAATTTTATTTACAGATTGGCACTAATACACTGATATTAAATGATTCTCAATTAAAATTTAAAAATGATAAGTTAGAATTATTTTTAAAGGGTAATATCTATGCAGAATTTTTAAATAAGATTATTAAATCTAACATGGTGGTTTTTGGTAATTATAATATTCACGATAAATCATCAAATTTAATCGCCGAATTAAACAATATGACAATAGGATATATCAAGTCCGATAGTTTATTTAATATAGAAAAAATCGAACCTATCCAGATAAGCATAATTAATGATGGAAATAGTTTAAATATAAAAGATATTAAATCGAAATTATTTAATTTATTATTCATGAAAAATTTATGGCAAATTAATATTTATAATAAGAAGAATATTGCATTTGTTGGAAAAATTGATTTTTCTGAAAATAAATTAAATGGATCATTGTCTTTTAATAAATTTCCTGTAAATTATGTTAATAGAATTATATTACCCTATGTAAATATTGCTGAAGGTTTGATCGACGGTACAATAGATTTAAAAGGTAAAAAAAATTATCCGGAATACTATGGTAAATTAAATGTATATTATGGCAAAGTAATATTAGATAATTATCTTAAAGAACCTATCACCAATATTACAGGAATAATAATAGCCGATAAAGATAAATTCCTCGTTAGAAATGTCAACGGTAGTGAGGGAGACGGACTGGCGCATGGTTATGGCGAAATAGTTTTTAATGGATGGAAATTTGATCATTATTATTTCCAGATTAATTCAAATACAATTCCCTGTGCTATAAAAATAGGTCCTGTAGAAGGTACTGGTAAAGGTTTTATTAAAAATCTAATTATTGAAGCAAGACAGGGCATATTTAATTTTATAGGAGACCTGTTTATAGAATCAGCAGATATAAATTTAAGTACGTTTAATACAAAAGAAAAAAGAACAACTCCTAAAAAATATCCAATAAATGTATTCATGAATTTTGAATCCGGCGGTAATGTTAAAGTTAATTATCCAATAATAAAAGGTATTTTAAATGAAAATGAAAATTTATTACTAAAATACATAGGTGAAGAACCTAACATCTATCTTGGTGGGAAGTTGTCATTTAAAAAAGGTGAAGTAAATTACATTAATAAAAAATTTAAAATAGAAAATGCTTTATTTGAATTTGATGAAAATGATTACAGAGTTAATCCTAATGTAAATCTAAAAGCATTTTATAAGACCAATGATTCACGTCGTGAACCAGTTACTATTTATTTGTTATTGAATAAAAAGCTTTTTCCTTTTGATACTAGTTTTTATTCATATCCGCATAAAACGCAAGATGAAATCAATGGAATATTAGGCTTAACTTATCTGGCAGATAAATCTATAGATAACCAAAGCGATACGGTTAATACAAATAATGCTTACAAAAATATAAATACATTAACCGAAACAACTGATTACTTAGCCAATGCAATTGTATTGACTCCATTTGAAAATCAAATAAGAAAATTTACCGGACTCGATACATTCACTATGGAAACTAAAATGTTTGGAAACATTTTAAAGTCAAATATTGATCAAGCTACAACTTCAGCCAATATTTTGGATCTGTTAGATGAGTCATCTGTAACTATTGGTAAATATCTATTTGATGAATTATATTTTGAAAGTATGATGACATTTAATAAAAGAAATGATATAAATAATCAATTTTTTTTGCCTTTACGCAATGCCGATTATGGCTTTAATTTACAATTCATGCTTCAACTTGAGTTGCAGTATGTGCAGATAGGTTATTCTTTTTTGCCAAAAGATTATAAAAATTTGTTAAATTCAGAGCACAGGATATCATTTGAATTTGATTATAAATTTTAAAATATTTTAAAGGATTATTTATGCTTAAAAAAATTTTATTGCTAACAATGATTTTAATATTACAAAGTTTTCTTCTATTTTCAGAAGAAAAAAGCGAAGGTAAAATAATTCATCAGATAATTTTTAAAGGGTTAAAAAAAGCAAAATTAAACGATGTGATAAGTACAATTGCTTCTGAAGAAGGCAAAGCACTAGACTTAAATTTGATAAATGAAGATTACAAAAATTTAATGGGTCTTGGTTTTTTTGATGATGTTTTTATCACGACTGATAAAGCATTTGATGAAAAAACAAAGAAAGAAATACCTAATAGCATAATTTTAACTTATGAATTTGTAGAAAAGAAAACCGTAAGAAAAATAATTTTTAAAGGTAATAAAAATTTATCTTTTGCTACATTATTAAATGAAATTACAATCAAATATAATTCATTCGTAGATCTTGCAACTATTAATTCTGACATTGCTGCTATTACAAATAAATATCATGAAAAAGGTTATAACTATGTTAAAGTAAGTTACGAGCTTTATGAGAATGATGATTTAAAAAAACGTAATAAAGTCGATGTTGTTTTTAACATAGATGAAGGAATAGAAACCTATGTATCGGAAATAGTTTTAAATGGTAATAATTCAATAAATGATTTTACAATAAAGAGTAAAATGAAAACAAAGGAGAGAAAATACTTAGGTTTGCAAAAAGGTACTTTTGTCGAAAGTGTTTTTTATCAGGATATAGAAGAATTAAAAAAATATTATAAGGATATGGGATATTTTTTGATTGATATAGCCGAGCCTGAAATAGTAAGATTTGAAATTGAAGAAAAAGGAGTTAGAAAAGAATTAATAAGGATAATAATTAATTTTAAAGAAGGAAGCCAGTATAAATTTGGCTCATTATTTATCACGGGGAATAAACTTATAAGCACAGAGGATCTGTTGTTTGGTATAAAATTAAGACCAGGGCAGATATTTAATTTTTCTCGTTATCAAGAAACGCTTTATAGTATGCAGATGAAATATACAACAAGAGGTTATATAGAAACAAGAATAAAAGATAAAACCGATATTGATGAGTCAACAAAAACAATTAATGTGAAGATCGATATATCAGAGTCAAAATGTAGTTATGTAGAAGCCATATATTTCAAAGGAAATTCAAAAACAAAGGATTATGTGTTAAAGAGAGCAATTTACATGACAGAAGGTGAAATATTTAATTCTAATAAATTAATGGATTCGATGATAGGATTGTACAATCTTGGATTTTTCTCAAATGTAGATTATGATATACAGCCAGGCAGTGCTTCTGGATTGCTTATAGTAACTTTTGTAGTTGAAGAACAAAAAACAGCAGAAGTTAAATTCGGTGTATCAATACCAGCTAATTTTTCTCAAACCGGACAATATATTCCAGAAATAACATTATTTGCACAGATACAGGAAAAAAACTTTCTGGGAAGAGAACTTAATCTATCCTCAAAAGTTGAAGGATCTCTTTACAAACAGGGATTTAATTTTAGTCTGGATGATCCATGGTTTTTAAGCTACCCATGGAGCTTTGGAGCATCAGTTAGTCTATATCATAACTGGATAAGAAAAGTTTATAGAAAAATTAAAGATTATGACAGAAGATATTATTATAAACATTCTGATGATGGGAAAGACGATGTTGTTGAATACATGAATAAAAATGGTATTACTGATGTAGATCAAGCTATTGAAAATTTACTAAACAGCGATAACATTGTCTCTGATGAGGATGTTAGACAATATTATAATGATGAGTTTGGTTATGCTGATGACAACCCAAATTATATGGGATACAGTCAAAAAGACTTTTTTAAAAAAGGATTGCATAATCTAAATTTCAATGTTTCTACAAACATGGGGTACAGGTTCCTTAAATATTTCAGTGTATCAGGGACGTTGTCCTGCGAACCGATTTACACATGGTATCCGGTAGAAAATTACTCCAAAAACAGCGGATATGAGGATATTAGTTCACCTGGATATGCCAATGTCTTACTAGGGAATACCAACGGCTGGGGTGTCAGAAATAAAATATCAACTACATTCTCAATGTCTACAACAAAGAGGTTAGTTAATCCTTTTGAGGGAATAAGATTTTCAATAACGCCAGGATATATATTCGGACATTATGATGCATTTACCTTTGATACAAAATTCACCTCATATTTTAAAATTCTGGATATTATGTTTGGTGATTGGCAATTTCAAAATGTTATAGTATTTAATGCAGGGATATCATTGATCATGCCTGGTTTCAGGGATATAGTTAATGATCCAAATAATTATGTATTTAGAGATTATTGTTATGGTAAAGGTCCAATATTATATGGCTCCGACTATTTAACTGTTGATGGTATGTTCTCTGGAAGAGGATGGGGAAGTACTTTAGGTTCATACAGTGCTACAAGCGGTCCGGGCAGTAGAGTGGGCTATGTAAAATTTGATTATACACTTGAATATAGGTTCCCGATTTATGATAAAATAGTATGGGCAGCTGCCTTTATAGATATGGTAAATCTTGTTTCAGGACCTGCTTATGATAAAAATTATAATTACAGTTTTGAAAATTCATGGATATGGTGGAAAACTGACCCGAAACACTACCAGCCTATGGGCATAGAAAACTGGTATGGATCAATCGGTGTAGGTCTGGAATTCACATTCCCTCAACTACCCTTGAGTTTCTTTGTTGTAAAGAGATTTAAAATTAACTATTACAGCGGGTTTGAGTGGGTACAGGATTCATTGTATTCAAAAACAGGATATCTTGATTTTATTCTATCAATAACAGGATTTTATTTCTAAAATTATTATATAAATTTATTTGGAGGATATTATGTTTAAAAAATATTTTTTAATTATAATAATCATTTGTTTTTCAATTTACCCTGCTATTTCTGAAGTTAATATCGATAAGATAGGTGTTATAAATATTGATGAGGTTATTAAGACTGTTTTCTCTGGCAATTCTGCTGCAATACAAGAAATCAAAAAAGAAAAGGAAGATTTTCAAAAAACTCTTGATAAAATGAAAGATAATATAATGAAACTTGAAGCTTTAAAATTAAAAGAAACTGATGCGAATAAGAAGATTGCCTATGATAAAAAAATCGAAGAAGCAAAAAAAGAATATTCTGACTATTATAAAGTTAAAAACTATCAGCTTGAGACAAAAATTAAAAATGTTCAAGGACCAATGTTAAATGAAGTCAAAAATGTGATAAAAATCATTGCAGAAAAAGATGGGTATTCTTTAATACTTGATGTTAAATCAGAGAACATTTTTTATTATTCTATTGATATTGATATAACACAAAAAACAATTGAGTATTTAACTAAAAAATACAAAGAAAATTAAATACAAAGACAGCTTTTACTATGTATAAATACTATCTTCATTACTGAATACAATATTGTATTCATTTAATTTATTTTGTAATGTTTTTCTTGTTATACCAAGTAATTCTGCTGCTTTTGATTTATTGCCGTTGGTTATTTTTAACGTTGAAATAATAGCTTTTTTTTCAATATCTATCATCTTTGAAGGTAATTCAAGCTTTAATAAATTGGTAGGATCATTGTTGTTTATGTATGGTGGTAGATCATCGATATCTATCACTTCATTTTTAGATAAAATAACGAGTGATTCCAAAACATTTCTTAATTCCCTGACATTACCAGGCCAGCTATAATTTATAAGAGCGATTTTAGCCTTTGGCGTTATTTCTTTAATAATTTTATTATTTTCTTTCATGAATTCCTGTATAAAATTAGAGATAAACAATGGAATATCTTCTTTTCTTTCTCTTAACGGTGGTACGTTTATTGAAATAACATTTAGTCTGTAATATAAGTCTTCTCTGAAATTGCCTTTTTTAACTTCATTCATTAAATCAAGGTTTGTAGCGGATATAATCCTTACATCAACTTTTATTGTTTCTTCCCCCCCTACCCTTTCAAAAGATTTTTCCTGTAAAACCCTTAGCAATTTAACCTGAATGTTTGCAGAGATCTCTCCTATCTCATCAAGAAAAATTGTACCACCATCGGCTAATTCAAATCTACCTTTTTTAGTTTTTATTGCTCCAGTAAATGCACCTTTTTCGTGTCCAAATAACTCACTTTCCAAAAGAGTTTCGGTTAATGCAGCACAGTGTACCTTTATAAAAGGTTTATCTTTACGATTTGATAGATCATAAATTAAATCGGCAATTACTTCTTTGCCAGAACCGTTTTCTCCAGTAATTAAAATAGTTGATTTAGTGGGAGCAACAAGTTCAATTTTTTCCATAATTTTGATCATTTTATCAGACTTACCGATAACCCTGCCTGCTTCTTCATATTTGATTTTTGATTTTAAATTTCTGTTTTCTATCATCAATTGACGACTAGACAAAGCTCTTTCTACTATGAGAGAAAGTTTATCTAGATTTAAAGGCTTGGTTAAAAAATCGTATGCTCCATTACGCATCAATTGTACCGCATTTTCAATTGTCCCATGTCCGGTTAAGATGATTACCGGTATCTGATTAAAATTGGTAGAAATATTTTTTAATAATTCTTCACCGCTCATATTAGGCATCTTTAAATCAGTAATAACAAGATCAATTTCATTATTTTCGAGTATTCTATATGCTTCAGATCCATCGGATGCCAAAAATATTTTATGACCATCACGACCTAATGAAATTTTCAAGCCCTCTCTTATATTTTTTTCATCGTCAACTATTAAAATATTCCCATTGATAGGCATTATTATTATTCTCCTCTTTCGTCATTATATTCGATTTGTCCTTTTTCAATATAGGAAATAGGCAGTTTGATTGTAAATATTGTTTCACCTTTTTTAGATTTGAAAGTAATATCGCCTTTATGCTCTCTTATTATTTTATAGACGATTGTCAATCCCAGCCCCGTACCCTGATTTTTAGTTGTATAGTAAGGATCAAATATTTTAGATTTATTTTCATCAGATATGCCTTCACCATTATCAATTATATCAATATATACATAATTATTATTTTGATATGCATTAATTTCAATTATACCATTATTACTTATAGCCGCAATTGAATTTTTTATTAAATTAAGTATTGCCTGCCTGAATAATTTTTCATCGAGCCAAACCTCAGGAAGATCCTTGTAATTTTTTATTAATTTAATATTTTTTGATTCTAATTCAGGCGAAATAAAATTAGCAAAATTATCAAGAAAAACTTTTAATTTGACCAGCATAAATTCTGGCTTTAAAGGTCTAACGGTAAATAAATATTCAGTTATAATCGAGTTAAGCCTTTCTATTTCTTCTTTTAAAACCTGGATTGAATAGCTAAATTCCTCTGAAACAATTTCCTTTTTACGTTTTAATTCATCTTCAATTAATTGAATGTGTATATACATCGCTCCTAGAGGATTTTTAATTTCATGCGCAATACCGGCAGAAATAGTAGTCAATGCTGCTAGACTCTCAACATGACGTAATTTCTTTTTATTTTCGTTTTCTAATGTAACATCAGATATTATTATAATATTCCCTATTATTACACCATATTGGACAAGAGGCAAAATTGATACACCAATATATTTATTGTTATCTATCATCAATTCAAAATCATCTATGACTTCATTGCTTGTTATCGCTTTATTAATAATTTCTTTAAATATTTGGTAATCAATCACGTCATTTATATTTAAATTAATTGGATTAGTGATTTTAAACTTTAAAAGCATCGATGCCATTTTATTATAAAAAATAATATTTGAATTTTTATCAATTACGATAACGCCCTCTTTCATAGAATTAAAAATAGTTTTTAAATTCTCATTTTCTTCGATAACATTGAATAGAATGTTTTTTATTGTATTTAGATCCAGTTTATCGATTTTTTTTTGAAATGAATTAAGAAAATTTGACTTTATCATTTTCCAGCATTGCCTTTAAAGGATAAAAAATACCTTCTAATAATAATGTCGGATTTAATCCGAATTTATCAATATCATTATATTTTTTTATGATTAATTCTTTTAGCTGCACAAGGGAAAAATTTGAAATATTTTTAAGCATTTTTAGGTCTGTTTCGTTATCCAAACCTAATTCCCTAATTGCGATTTCTTTTTCCAATAAATTTGCAGTTTCTTTAAGCATAGCCTTAACATATTTTTTATCATTAAAATTTGATAAAAATAAAGATAATTCATTGAATGGATTGTCTTTTAAGAAAACAAGATTTAATAATTTTATTATTACAGGTAGAATATTTATCCTAGACTTTTCATCATTTCTTGTAACAAAATCATCAATAGAATTGCAATCAACCACATTTTCAGTAAAATTGATTTTTATTATTTTTCTTACTTCTTCTTCTGTCAGTTTTTTAAGATAATATATACGACATCTTGATAAAATAGTTTTCACGATATTATTCAGATTTGAGCATATCAATATGAAATATAAATTTAGAGATGGTTCTTCAAGTCTCTTTAAGAGTATATTTTGTGAATTTCTCTCAAGATATTCAACATGGTCGATTATTACAACTCTTTTAATATCAGGATTTGATATATAACTCCAATCTATCATTGCTCTTAAAGAATCAATTGGAATATTTAATTTTTTATATTTATCCTGTATTTTATCTTCAATGCTTAATATCTTTTCCAATTCTAAGGAAGAAAATTTATTATTAAGAAGGATATCATTCGCCTGATCAAGAGCATTATAAATTTCTTTTTTGTCCTGCTCGTTAAAAATATCTTTAATTAAAAAATCCTGAAGAGGCAATGAAAAGAGTTTAATAATTCTTTTAATTTCATCCAATATATTTTGCGCTTGATTTTTATTATAAATATTAATAAATTCTTTTAAGAGATTTGAATAGTCCCTACGGCTTAAAAGTAGGAGTCCTTCAAAATTTAATTCTTTTATTCTTTTACAGTTATTACATTGGCAATCGTCACTTTTATCATTAAGACAATTTATGATTCTAACGAATTCCAATGCTGATGACAATCTTCCAGTATATTTCTCTCCGACAAAGATCATTGAATTACTCAATGAATTGCTGTTTATATCATTAATGAGAAGATTAGTAAAATTTTCCTGTCCTATTATTTTTTTAAACATGTCTATTTATAATCTCTCGCACCAAAAATTAATGAGCCTATTCTTATCAAGTTACTCCCCTCCTCAATCGCAATCTTATAATCACCACTCATTCCCATAGATAAAACATTAAAATCCAATTTATTCAAATTGTTTTTAGTTTTATCAAAGAGATTGTATAAAAGATTGAATGATTTTCTCACTTCAGCCTCATTCTCCGTAAGAGGTCCGACAGTCATAAAACCTCTAAGGTTACAAAATTTATATTTTTTTTTATTAATCATTTCAAGTAATTCATCCAATTTATCTGCATAGATTCCATTTTTTTGAGGTTCATTACTGGTATTTACTTCTATTAAATAATCCATTACCTTATTAATTTTTGATGCTTCCTTTTCTATTTCATCAAGAGTTTCAATTTTATCAATCGACTGAATCATTGAAGATATTTCAACAGCTTTTTTTACTTTATTTCGTTGCAGATGCCCTATTATATGAAGTTCTACATTTTTATCTTTTAAAATAGGGTCATTAAATTTTTTGTATGCTTCAACAACTCTGTTCTCACCAAATAACAATTGACCAGAAGACACTGCTTCATTTATTTCTTCCGGTGACCTGGTTTTGCTCACAGCCATTAAATTTATATTATAATTTATTTTATTCTTAATTTTAATATTTTCAATTGTTTGAATAATATTTAATAAATTATCCTTAATCATTCAATCTCCAATTTTTTTTCAAATTGTGTAAAATTTTCAATCGACTTCTCTTTTACGCAAATTATATCTTCTATTCTTACTCCTCCGATACCAATATAATACAATCCTGGCTCTACCGTTACTACTGAATTAAGAGGTAACTTATCTCCAGCCAAAGAAATTAAAGGCAGTTCATGACAATCAAGCCCAACTCCATGCCCCGTGCCATGAAAAAAGCCCTGTAGCATTCCGTTTATAATTCCTGTTTTAAATCCCTTGTTATAAAAATATTCTTGTATGTTTTTATGCAAAATTTTTGCATCACAACCGGCAAAGATACTGTCAAGACACATTTTTTGAGCTTCAGACACAGCTTCATAAATTTTTTTTAAATCATCAGAAGCTCTGCCTTTACAAAAGGTCCTGGTCATATCTGTATAATAAAAATTATATCTGCTTTTAGGAAATATATCAATGATTATAGATTGATTTGCATAAATTTCACCATATCCATTTTCATGGGGATAACAGCATTGATCTCCAATTGAAACTATTACAGAATCTGCGTACAGCCCCTTGTCGATAAAACTTTTTAATATATAGTTTTGAAGATATTCACTGGTAAGTATTTTATTATCATATTTAAGCTTTTTTTCATTTGTTATGGATGACTCTGCTAGAATATTGAATACTTCATTCATGACTTGCGAATTGAGTTTAGAATTATCTTTTATATAATCCAACTCACTTTGAGTCTTGCGTATTCTTTCATCAAAAAATGGTTCCTTTTTTACTATTATGTTAATGTTTTGATTTTTTAGATTGTTCGCCTCAATAATCGGAAAAGTTTCGGGTACTGTGATTTCAGTAATATTATTTTCTTTAAAAAAATCTATCAAAACCGAAGATTTTAAATTAGGATATTTTTTATCACTACCTATTCTCTGTAATTCTTCGGTAAGATTTAATACCTTATCGAGTTTGCTTTTTATTTTTACATTTTCAAATTCTGTAGCTGGAAAATATCCGATTTTTTCATTATTATATTCCAGATAAATTACAGGATCTAAAGAATAATAACCGCTCGCATATACTATTGATGAATTTTTATTTGGAGAATCTATGATTAATCTTGCATTTTTCATTTGTAAAATAAAAAATGCCCGAGACCGGAATTGAACCGGTACGGTCTATTCAACCGAGGGATTTTAAGTCCCTTGTGTCTACCAATTCCACCACTCGGGCATTACAAGCTTATCGCTAAAGGCAACGAGCGGATTCGAACCGCTGATAGAGATTTTGCAGACCTCGGCCTTACCTCTTGGCGACGTTGCCATAAAATGTTAATAGTTTTTAACATATAGATTTACATTTGTCAATATCTATAGAATTCGTTACAGAAATTTCTCTTGTGCCCAAGAAATAGTATAGCCAGTGGCATAGCCCGGTCTGCTATCGAGTAATCCCTCACCTATTGCTTGTTTATTAACCATTAGGTGCGGGATTCTCTTTACCGCACCGACAGAGAGATATATATAGTAAGTAATATTTATTGCAACAAAATTTATATACTTGATACCTTTGGCTATATTAATTTAAGACTTTACTCCTCTAATACTCAATTGCAAGTATGTTATAAAAAGCTTTTATTATTTATTGACTTTTTTATCTTATTTATATAATAATAACCAAAATTCAATTTATAATCAGGATATCCTTATGAATTCTTCTGAAATTAAAACAAAAATAAATGAAATAAAACAAGAAGCTATAAAAAAAATTAATTCCTGCAATGACAGTAAAGGCATGGAAGAAATCAAAATACAGTATCTCGGTAAAAAAAGCGAATTAACCTCATTACTAAAAATGCTGGGTAACATAAGCAATGAAGAAAGGCCCGTAATTGGTGAACTTGTCAACACAGCTAAAAAAGAAATTGAAAATATTTTAAATGAAACGCTTTTTAAAATCAAATCAGATGAGATTAAAACACGATTTGAAAAAGAAAAAATAGATATTACTTTAAAAGGACGAATGCCTTCCATAGGTGTAAGACATCCTTTACGATCTGTTTTTGATCAAATTGAAGAAATATTTCTTGGAATGGGCTTTACAATTTCAGAAGGACCAGAAATTGAAAATGAATACTATAATTTTGAAGCATTGAATATTCCTGCAAGTCATCCGGCAAGGGATTCCCAGGATACTTTATATATAGATTCCAATTTATTACTCAGGACTCATACTTCACCAGTCCAGATAAGGACAATGCAGAAGATGAAGCCAAATCCTATAAGAGCTATATTCCCGGGCAAAGTTTTTAGACGCGATGCATGTGATGCTTCACACTCGCCTCAATTTCATCAGGTTGAAGGTCTTTTAGTAGATAAGGATGTAAAATTTTCTGATTTGATCGGAGTTCTCGAATTATTCTCAAAGAAAATGTTCGGTGAAAAAGCAAAGATTAAATTACGTCCAAGTTTTTTTTCATTCACAGAGCCATCAGCCGAAGTAGATGTAAGCTGTTTTATATGCGGTGGGAAAGGATGTTCGAGTTGCAAGCATTCAGGTTGGCTTGAAATACTGGGGTCTGGTACCGTACATCCAAACGTTTTGAGAGCTGGAGGATACGATCCTGAAGTATTTACAGGATATGCATTCGGACTGGGTGTAGACAGAATCACAATTTTAAAATATGGAATAACCGATATAAGATTATTCTATGAGAATGATATAAGATTTTTACATCAATTTAGATAGAAAATTAAGGAAATAAAAATGAAAGTATCATATGAATGGTTAAAAGAATTACTAACAATAAATGAAGATCCAAAAGTAATCGCTGAAAGATTTACATTAAGTGGACTCGAGGTCGCTGGAATTACAAAAACAGGAATTGGCTCTCAAAATGTTGTATGCGTGGAAATACTAAAAATCGAAAAGCATCCAAATGCAGATAATCTTTTTTTAACGGAAGTTGATGCCGGAAACTTTGGCAAAAAAGCGATAATAACAAATGTTAAAGGACTTCAAGCCGGACAAAAAGTCCTTGCAGCTTTGGAAGGCGTAAAATTAGCCAACGGTATGGAAATAAAGAAAACAAAATTAAAGGGAATAGAAAGTGAAGGAATGTTTGTCGGTTGGGAAGAATTGGGATTCGGACAAAAAAGTGAATCTTTATTTTTTCTTGATAAAAAGATACAAAATGGCACCAATTATAACGAGATTATGAATTTCGATGATTATGTAATAGAAATCGAGCTTACTTCAAACAGAGGAGACTGTCTCGGAATGATGGGGATAGTAAGAGAGGTTAAGGCTCAATTTGGCGGAGAAATAAAAGAAATTAAAACTCAATATAAAACATCTGACAAAAATTCCAATAATATATTTAAAGTAGATATAAAAACACCAAACTGCCTCAGATACTGCGGAGCGGTAATAGAAGATGTTGTTATAAAGCCCTCACCTTACTGGATGCAGGCAAGACTTATAAAAGCAGGGATAAGACCTATCAATAATATCGTAGATATAACAAATTACATTTTACTGGAATTCAACCAGCCGTTACATGCATTTGATATGGATAAGATCAAAGATCATCATATAATTGTAAGAAATGCAAATGATAAAGAAAAACTTACAACTCTAGATGGCGTTGAAAGAATTCTCGATGCAAATGATATTGTGATTGCCGATCCATCTGTATCTCATTGTATGGGTGGTATCATGGGTGGACAGATAAGCGAAGTAAGTGATAATACTAAAAACATTTTCCTTGAAGCTGCATTTTTTAAGCCAGAAACAATACGAAAAACATCAAAGAAAACAGGTTTAAAATCAGAGTCATCTTACAGATTTGAAAGATCAATAGACATGGAAAGAGTAGATATTGCATTAAAAAGAGCACTTTATTTATTCGATCTTCTTGAAGTCGGTAAAATATGCAAAGGAATAATAGATGTGTATCCTAATAAATTTCAAAAACGTAAAATTGAAACAACTTTTGATTGGATAAATAATAAACTTGGCACCGATATTTCAATCGATATAATGTCAGAAATTTTAAAACGCCTGGATTTTGAACTTGAAACAGATAAAAATACTTTAAAAATAACTGTCCCTACATGGCGCAACGATGTAGTTATAAAAGAAGATATTGCAGAGGAAATAGCAAGAATTTATGGATATAATAATATTAAGCCTACTCATTATCCTAGTTATCAGGCTGGTTTAAGGACTTTTGAACAATCATGTGAAAAAGCATTAAGAGAATTAATGTATAAAATCGGCTGTGATGAAATGATAAATTTCAGTTTATACGGCAAAAATTTATTTGATAAAATGCTTTTACCAGAAAATCATTTTTTCAGGAATATTATCTATCTTGATATACCTTTAAGTGAAGATTGGGCGGGAATGCGAAACTCGTTGATTCCGGGAATGCTAAAAACAGCATCTTTTAATTATACCAGACAGATAAAATCATTCGCGATGTTTGAAATCGGCAATATCAGCATAAATATCGGTAAGGATTTTCCGTATGAAGAAAAAAGATTGGGAATAATTATCGGCGGACAGCGTACAGAAAAGGACCATACATCAAATGAAACAAACTATGATTACTATGACATAAAAGGAATGATCGACTGTATATCTGACTATTTTAAAATTAATCCTGAATTCAAACAGGCAAATGAAATATTCCTGCATCCATATCAGCAGGCAAAAATCATTATAAATGGTACCGAGGCTGGTATAATCGGTAAGATTCATCCTAATGTTTCAACTTCATTTGACATATACACAGATATGTTTATAGCAGAAATTTCATTAAAGGTTTTGTTTGATGCTTTTAATCCTGCAATTACTTATAAAGAAATCCCCAAATTCCCTTCATCGGTCAGGGATCTTTCTTTAATCGTTGACAATGAGATTACTTCAAAAAAAATAATTGATTCTGTTTATGAGTCTAATATTGAAATACTTCAAGATGTAAGGGTATTTGATAAATATGCTGGTGGAAACATCCATGAAGGCAAATATTCGATTGCTATAAAATTAATTTTTAATAAAATCACTTCAACATTAACCGATGCAGAAATCGATAAGGCAATGGAAAAAATTTTAGTTAGTCTAAAAAATAATTGCAAAGCTGAGATTAGAAAATAATGCTTAAAGACGTGTATTTCATTTCAATGGAAGGCCGCAAAAATTTTTCAATCGGCAATTTTATAGTTGATGAAAATATTGCTCTGCCCATTTATGTTGAAAATAAAAAAGGCATTTCTCAAGAAGACATTACTCCCGAAAATATAATTAAAGGAATGATTAATGTTTTGACTGATGATCCAGAGAATGAACATCTGGATTATTATAGAAAATTTATCTTCGCCGTAAAACCAGATATTATTGAAAATCTGTCAAGAGTAGCTTATGAGGCTGAAAAAAACGATAATTATACAGTAGCTATTGATATATTTAAAATTCTATATATACTTTCCAATAATTCCGATGAGCAACTTTTAAATCTTGCAGTTTGTCATGATGAGTATTCGCAGGTTCTCTTAAGCGAAGGCAATGAAAGTGAAGCCGACAGATATGAAGAACTCTCCTATCAATTTTATAAGAAAATCGAAGAGATCGAAAACAAATCAGAAAATATGCTCTTTTATCTGGGAAGGTTTTATCTAATAAAAGAAAATTATGAAAAGGCAATTGAATTTTTTAGAAGTTTTGTTGAAATAGCAAAAGATCAGGAAAGAAAAAAAGAAGTATTGCTTTTATTAAATGATATCTTTGAAGGCGGATATATCGATGATGATTACAATACAGCATTGGGATTGATTCAGGCAGATAAAGATGAACAGGCATTTGAATTTATTGAAAAATTTATAACTAAATATCCAAAGTCATGGCATGGTTATTTTATTAAAGGAATCGCATTAAGAAAAACATCGAAATTCACTGAAGCTCTGTCTTTATTTGAAAAATCGATGGATCTTAATCCTGATTCAGCAGATATAAATAATGAAATTGGTTTATGCTACCTGGGATTAAATATTTTCACTAAAGCTGAAATGCATTTTTTTAGAGCCTTAAAAAACAATCCTGAAGATATAAATGTCATGTTTAATCTTGCTATGTTAAATATTAAAAAAGGGAATAAAGAAGAAGCATTAAAATACTGCAATATAATATTGGATTTAAATCCGTCTGACATTAAAGTAAAAGATTTAAAAAAACAGATAGAAAATCAATCAAAATAAAATTTATATTGAAATATAAAAAATATAATCTAAAATATAAATATGTTTAACTTATCCAGAATATATTTATATTTAATTTTATTTTTTTGTATTTTTAAAATTAACTCACTGGATGAAGTAAAACCTCAAAAAATCATATTAACATACCCGGATTATAAAAAATCCGATAATCTTGCTAAACAAATAATAGATGATACTATTAGCATTCTTGAGAAACTAGACAATCAACTATCAATTATTTATGTAAAAGAATCAAAATGGATTTTGAACAAAAAACTTATTGAAGATAAGTCCAACATTGATAATCTTGCAAAATTCTTTTTTTATACTGAAGTAAGTGGTATTGTTTCATTAACGATAGATGATTATGATAATTACAAACTTATTAATTTAAATACTTATAATCTAATTACTAAATCTGAAACAAACCAGCAGTATAAAATTGACAAAAATAATATAATTGAATTTTTAAACAGTTATATTATTTCATCAACAAAAATCATATCTGAGGCATTTCCAGGTATCGATATAAATAAACTCAAACAGGAAAAACTTAAAATGCTTGTCATGTCAAGAAAAAATCCTGATACAGAAGTACTATTGTCAGGCGGGATAGGATATTTTTCAAGACAATCTTTCAAAGGACCGATTAATTCATTCGGGTTTACGCCATATATTAATTTGGGATGTAAAACATATTATGTCGGAATAAACATTTATACAGAATTTTCAATGTTATTTAATGATCCTGATCTTCATCCGGATAAAAAATATTTTTTATATAATTTTTTTGCGTCATTTGATTTAGGCGGCTGGATGCTAAATCAGTCTTTAATGATATCAGCAGGCTGTGCATTGTCTGTTGGTATGTATTATATAAATAAGCAAGATACTTTTAGTGAAAATCATGAAGAAGAATATGTTAGCGAAACACTTATGTTTTTATATCCATATTTATCTTTTACATTTATGCCTCTACGATCGTTGATTATAAGATTTGATCTTGGATCTTTTTTATGTATTACGGATTTAGAAAAATACAGAGCATCAGCCTACATGCCGATTTATATAAAATTTAACTTAAAATACTTTTTATATAAAAACTTTTTCATTGAATTCTCTGTCCCTTTTTTTATGATAAGCTATAAAACAAAAAACAATGGTGAGAATCCCTCATTTCAGGGAATGGCTAACATAGGGTTTGGTTACAGATTTGAAAGGAATGTAAAATGAAATATATTCAGGCATTTTTACTTCTTGCTTTGATAAATTTTAATTTATTTTCCTCAGAAGGATTAAAAGTTTTAATATTGAATTTCAAAAATAATAGCATCGAAAACAAATCAGATGTATATAATAAAATAATTATCGAAACATTAAAAACAGATTTATCAAAAACACCGGTTAGGATTAATGCATTTTATTTTGATACTGTAATTTATCCCCAAATAAAAAACTTGAGTGATAAAGAATTCTTGTTAGAATTTTATAAAAAAGATATTTACGGAAAATACTATATCAGAAATATAGATGATATAAGCGTGGAAAACCTAGAAAAAATAAATAAAATTATTTCGGATGCTGGTTATGTAAGATTTATTCCATTATATTATTATGAAATATTCCCTAATGAAAATATAAAAAGTGAAAATGAAATTATTAATAGAGCTTATAGTAAAAAAATAGATTTAATAATTTCAGGTCATTATATTGAAAATAATAATCAAATTAAAATTACATTTAAAGTTTTAGATGTAATATCTGAAAGGATGAAGATTATATACAGCAAAACAGGCAAAAGTACTTTCAATACGTTTGATTTGATCCTTGATTCGACTAGAGAGTTTGTCCAGAAAATATTTGATGAAATAAAACCTTACCCCGGATCTATAAATTTTATACTTAAAGACAAAAAAAGCAGATTAATAGCCGAAGATACAAAAGAAATATTCCTTTATCTTAATACAGGGATTCTATATTCCGGATTTGGCTTTTATAATTTTGTTAATAAAAATATTGACGATTTTAATTTAAAAAACAGTAAAAACATTTATTATAGTTCGATTAATCCTTTGTTTAATATGGAGATTTTCGGAAACTATAAAAAAAATTATTATGGATTTGGATTTAAATTCGTCATTCCTTTTGTATACATGCTTCCTAATCTGCACATGAGGACTGAGCTTGCTTTTGCATTTTTATTCGGATTAAAAAAAGAATTCTTTTTTAATTGGAATTTTAAGATTTTCTACATAGGTGCTTCAAAATTCAAGGATGATTCTACTCAAATATTATCTGTCTTTTATCTTGGATTAGGATTGGGATTCAACTTTAAATATATGCCGGTTAAATATCCATTTTTTGTTGAAACCGGTTTTACAATAGTGCCGCCCAAATTTAATTATTCTAATCAAAATAAGAATAGTGGCGGTCCATCATTATGGAATGTAACTACTGATTATATTAGCGATAAAAACTGGATACTTCCTGTTATTTTAAATAATGCAATTGGAGTTTTTATAAAAAACAACTTTGGATTATATTTAAAAAATTCACTATATTTTATGTATATTTCTTATGAAAAACAATATGATGAAAATAATGAAACATACTTAAAATACTACGGTGAAGATTTTGGAATTTGTTTTGACATTGAATTTGGCATGGTTTTCAAAGGTGTATTTAAATAATAAATCTAAATTTTTAATATATTGACAATATTTTTTTAATGTGTTTTAATTAATCCATTCGTTTTTTATATTTAGGGAGCAATATGAAAGCAGAGTGGATGAATCCTTTTATTTCAAATGCTATATCTGTAATTGAAAAATTAGCAAATATTAAATTTGAAAAAGCAAATATTTCAGTAAAAGAAGACACAACACCAACAAATGAAATTTCTATAATAATCGGTATAACAGGTTATATAGAAGGTCAGGTTGTTTATAGCTTAAAAGAACATACTGCACAGCGTATTGCTCAGGCTGTAAGACCTAATGAACTTGTTGTAGTTGATGAAGATTTTATTGAATCATCAATTGCTGAAATTGCAAATATAATTACTGGTAGAGCCACAATAGAATTATCGGGTGATGATCATATAATTTATATAACACCACCAACAATCGTTATGGGCAAGGATTATAATATAACCTTTGTTAAATTAAAGACTATATCTGTTAACCTTGCATCAAGATTTGGTACTATAGAAATCAACATTGCAATCAAACCAAACGGTGAGAATGGCAACGAAAATCAATAATTTATGAATTATAAACAATGCGAATGCTGTGGTAATTATTTTTTAGAAACACCTGAAAATAATGATAAAATATACTGTTCAACGGAATGTGAAACTACTTTTGTTAGATGTGTTATTTGCAATAATTATTATCCTTACGAAGAAGGTATGGATATAAATAATTATATGTGTTGTGAAAATTTTGCGGTTAATTATAAATTAGATAAAGAAAGTAATAAACAAAAACATAACCTATCTGGTTTAATAATAAGTTAATAAAACTTTTAAAGAGAAAAAATGAATTATCTAGAAAAATCTTTATTTACTACAAACTGCATTAAAATAGCGCCAAGTCAAGCACCTTTTTGGTATACTTCTGGTATGATAGGTCCTTATTTTATCAATACACATTTTTTGTATGGCAGTGAAAAAAATGCAACTGAATTATTAAAATTCATTGATGAAAATAAAAATAAAACAGATTTTACAACAGAGTTAACAAAAAAAATAGTTGAATTTTATAATACCAATGAGTTATATAAAAAAGTAATAGATATATTCTTAAATAGCTTAAATGAAATTGATTTATTTAAAAAATGTGATTATGTCTCAGGTGGTGAAAGACGTGATTGGTTTTTTTCACCTATTATTGCACATTTAACAGGCAAAAAACATCTTTTTATTTATAAAGATTTAAATGTTTATTATGATAATAAACTTATAAATGACATTCATGATGCAAATGTATGTCATATTTGCGATCTTGTGACTCAAGCTTCAAGTCATAACAGGACGTGGCTTCCTGCAATAAAAAGAATAAACGGCAACTTTATTCTTAATGCAAGTATAATCGACAGAGATGAGGGTGGGACAAAATTTTTTAAAAAAAATAATATTTTAAATATCTCCATGGTTACGATAGATAAAAAATTTTTAATGATACTTTTAAACAATAATATTATAAATAAAGACCAATTTAAACAGATATTGATATATAAGAAAAACCCGGTTAAATTCGGTAAAAAATTTTTAATTAAAAATGTTAATTACTTAAAAGATTCTCTGCAAAATCTTGAAACCAAATCAAAAGTACAACGGTGCTTGGATGAAAATCCTTATAAACTAAAATTAAGCTTAATAATATGAATAAGATAATTCTTGGAATCGATGAAGCAGGAAGAGGACCACTAGCAGGCAGAGTTTATGCTGCATGTGTGATACTAAAAAAAGGTATTAAAATACCAGGTTTAAGTGATTCAAAAAAGCTCTCTAGTTTAAAACGTGAAATACTTTATGAGGAAATAATCAATAAAAGTTTGTCGTATAGTATTGAATATGCAACAAATGAAGAAATAGATGCAATTAACATATTAAATGCTACATTTTTAGCAATGAATAGAGCTATAGAAAAAATAAATGTTAATTTTGATTATATACTTGTAGATGGCAATATTTATCCTTTTAAAAATAAATATAATGGCGAGGCAATAATTAGAGGAGATGCTACTATAAATGAAATAATGGCAGCCTCTATTTTGGCAAAAGTTGAAAGAGATAAATATATGCTTGAAATGGATTTAAAATATCCTCAATATGAATTCTATAAGCATAAAGGATATCCTACCAAACTTCACCGTGATTTGATTAAAAAATTTGGTCCCTCCCCCATTCATAGAAAAACATTTAAAGGTGTTAAAGAGTATATTTAAGCCAATTTATCCGATAATTATAACAATACCAAGCCTCCTTTTTGCATTTAAATATACATTATTTATATAAATTGAATATTATATAAATAATGTATATTTAATACTATAATATCTATATAATAGTTATAAAATTTATTGACAAAAAGATTATATTTTATTAATTTAAATGTAAATAAATTATTATTTTCTTAAAAGGAGGTAAAATTAATAGTTGGGAATTATATGGAGAGCGAATTGACATATAATGATTATAAAGAATATTTATATTCTCAAACTAAAATTTGTTTTAATTGTGATCTTTTTATTGATAAAAAAGAGCACGGCAGTAAAATTATAATGCTGTTTGCAGAAGTTTTCCCTTTTTTATCAAACATTTATGGAATTACAAAAGTATCAAATCTAATAATACAATACATCAATACTCCTGTTTTTAAATATTGGTTTTGGAAAATCAAACATACCCTTGGCCAATATCTTGCATGTGATCCTACATTCGATGATATCGGTAAATGGATTGGCAAAGGTTTCTTTTTAAAAATAAGCTTAAGTCTATTAATTTATCATAAATTAATTATTAATGAAAACACAATAAACAATATGATTTTAAAACAAAAAAAGCTACTTAAAGAATTTTCAAATGAAAATATTTCATACAACAACAAAAATATAATAGAAATAGATAAGGATAGTTATATACTATTAAATGAAAAGATAATAACATCATACGAAAATGAATATTTTTATCATGAAAATATAATAAAATAATCATTCTCCGATTACCGTTATTAATACTTTTCTTGTCCTGTGTTTATTATCAGAATCAATTAAAATAATCTGCTGCCATGTACCGAGCATAATATTATTACCGCTTATCGGACAGGTTATATCCGGACCAATTAAACTTGCTTTTAAATGTGCATCTCCATTGCCGTCATGCCATGTATTATCATGATTATAATTGTTTCCTCTGGGAATTATTTTATTCAATAACAATGGCAAATCTTTGGTTAAGCCTGGTTCATATTCTATGGTTGTAATAGATGCTGTAGATCCTATATTAAAAACATTTACAATTCCAGTATTAATTTTTGATTCGGCAACGATTTTTCTAACATGATCGGTGATATCAATAATACTGTCAAAGCCGCTTGATGAAATACGAATTTCCTTTTGATAAACCATTTGCCTCTCCAATAAATAAAATGTTATTCATTTTAAATTTTATTTCTAATTTAGTAAATGCCAAAATATAACTTGACACAAATATAATTGAATTATATAAATAGCAAATTTTTAATATATTTTCTAAGGAATTTTAATCATGTTTATAGATTTTGACAAAGCTGGAGGATTGATTCCTGCAATTGCTCAGGATGCAAATACTGGTAAAATACTTATGCTTGCATATATAAATAAAGAAGCATTCGATTACGCTATTAAAACAAAAAAAGCAACATATTGGTCTAGATCGAGAAATAAACTCTGGTGTAAAGGAGAAGAGTCTGGAAATTACCAAGAAATTGTTGATATCCTTGTTGATTGCGATAATGATACTATAATTTACAAGGTAATTCAAAAAGGATTGGGTGCTGCATGTCATGAAGGATATGAAAGTTGTTTTTTTAGACATCTTGAAAATGGCGAGTGGGTTTATAATGGCGAAACAAAAAAATTCGATCCTAACGATATATACAAAAAATAATAGTTTGAGGTTTTTTACATGAATAAAAACATACTTAAATTTGGTATACCAAAAGGCAGTTTACAGGACTCTACAATAGAGATGTTTGCTAAAGCAGGTTATAAAATATCCGTGTCATCAAGATCTTATTATCCCTGGGTCGATGACGAAGAATTATCATTGATGCTTATAAGAGCCCAGGAGATGGCAAGATATGTTGAGCAAGGTATTCTTGATGCAGGTTTAACTGGCAAAGATTGGGTTGAGGAAAATAATGCTGATGTTGTTAGTGTATCAGAATTAATTTATGCAAAATCAAGTAAAAATCCAGTTAGATGGGTATTATGTGTACATGAAAGCTCAAATATCAAAAGTGTTAAAGATCTTGAAGGCAAAAAAATTGCAACCGAAGCCGTTGAAATGACAAAAAGGTATTTAAAAAAACACGGTGTTAATGCTCATGTTGAATTTAGCTGGGGAGCTACCGAAGTCAAATGCCCAGCACTTGTTGATGCTATTGTGGAAATAACCGAAACAGGCTCCAGTATAAAAGCAAATAACCTTGTTATAATCGATGAAGTTATGACATCTACTACGCAGCTAATAGCGAATAAAAATTCATTTAAAGATGACTGGAAAAAATCTAAGATAGAAAATATAAACTTATTATTGCAGGCAGTGCTTGAAGCAGAAGATAAAGTCGGATTGTTGATAAATGTAGAGAAAAAAAATCTTGAAAAGGTTCTTGCTATATTACCGGCGTTAAAAAAACCTACTATAAGTTCGTTGACCGACGAAAATTGGGTTGCTTTAAACACAATTATAGAAGAAAAAACTGTAAGGGATATCATACCACAGCTTAAAAAAGCAGGTGCTTCGGGGATTGTAGAATACCCGTTAAATAAAATTATTAAATGATTATTCTATTAAAATTCTGTGCTTTTTTATCCTGTATATATTTAAAGTATTATATTTATCCGCTCCTAAGTTTGCTTAATTTATGAGAAATCCATAAAATAAATGGTCAAACTCAAAGTGGATGAGGATAAAAATATAAAATTTATGTGTATATATTATTTTTTTTAATAAAGAATTTTCTGTAAGGATTCTTAACATTCATGCATAATTTAAAAACTCTTTTAAACGACAAACAATATGAAGCGGTAAGCCAGACTGAAGGCTCTTATCTTATACTTGCAGGTGCAGGTTCGGGTAAAACAAGGGTCATTACATATAAAATAGCCAATATAATAAACAAAGGTATCAATTCCGAAAAAATCCTTGCTGTTACATTTACCAATAAAGCGGCTAATGAGATGAAGGAACGTGTTTCATCATTACTTAAAACAAAAAAATTAAAGGTACTTGTAACAACATTTCATTCGCTAGGAGTAAAAATACTTCGTGATAATATAAAAATGCTCGGTTACAGAGAAAAATTTTCAATATTCGATGAGGGTGACTGTAAAAAAATAATCAAGGACATCATAAGTGACTTAAAACTTCCGGATGATAAATATAATCCCGATACAATTATTTATAAAATCAGCGATATAAAAATGAATATGAAAAATCACTTTGATGATCCTTCACTCAAAAAAATCTATGTTAAATACGAAGAATATCTAAAAATTCATAATGCTGTTGATTTTGATGATTTGATAAAATTACCGATTGAAATCTTTAAAAAGCATCCAGCGATTCTAGAAAAATATCAGAAAAAATGGGAATATGTGCTGGTAGATGAATACCAGGATACCTCTGTAATGCAGTATGAATTAATTCGGCTTATTGCTATAAAACATAAAAACCTAACAATCGTTGGTGATGATGATCAATCCATATACTCATGGAGAGGGGCAAATCCAGAAAACATTCTTCTTTTTGAGACTGATTTTCATCCTGTTAAAGAAATCAGATTGGAGCAAAACTATCGATCTTGTGCTAATATATTAAACGCTGCAAACAGTCTTATAAAAAATAATTCTAACAGAAAATCCAAAAATTTATGGACAAATGACATTGCAGGTGATCCCATAAAAATACATGCCTGTGAAAATGAAGAAGACGAAGCAGATTTTGTTTGCAGTATAATCCGAAAATTATACAGATCAGGGTACCAATATAAAGATATTGCAATATTATTCAGGATGAACTCACAATCCAGACCTTTTGAAGAATTATTCAGGGAAAATAATATCCCATATAAAATGATCGGAGGGACTAATTTTTTTGACAGAGCTGAAATCAAGGATATAATAAGTTACTTGAGATTCCTAGTAAACACTGATGATGAAGTTTCACTGGTTAGAATCATCAATAATCCAAAAAGAGGCATTGGTAATACCACACTGATGGAATTGATGAACCATGCAAAGGAAACCAATTCCGGTCTTTATTCCACAATAAAAGATTTTATATCACTGGATAAACTCGGTAAAAAAATAACTCCTTATCTTGAAGATTTTTATAATTTGATTGAGAATTACAGAGAAAGAATATACATCCCCAAAAAGATGTCTGAGACGGTAAACAGCCTGATCTTTGAAATTGATTACAGGAGCAAGCTCATCCATGAGCTTAAAGACTCAAAAAAAGTCGAGATCAGAATGAACAATCTAAATCAACTTGTTCAATCAATTGCAAGATATGAAAATAACCCGGATAATTTTGATCCGAATATATATGATTATCTGCAAAAAATTAGTATAACAAGCAAAGATGACGAAACCAATGATGATAATGCTGTTAATATGATGAGCATACATTCTGCAAAAGGACTGGAATTCAAATGCGCCTTCATTGTAGGCGCTGAAGAAGGCTTGATACCACATCATAAAACAGTAAGCGAAACCGGTAATATTGAGGAAGAGAGAAGATTGTTTTATGTAGCAATTACAAGGGCTAGAGAAAAATTATTCATCACCTACCCTAAAATCCGAATGAAATTCAATGAAGCTATACCAAAATCACAATCAGGTTTTATAGACGAAATCCCCAAAGAATTGACCGAACAGGTAAACATAGAAAAGGAAATCGATGCGAAACAATCACTGGAATTGCTAATGAAAAAAATGAAGAAAAACACTTAAATCAAAAAAAATATTTTCCTGTTTAACTTTTCCCATTTCATGCTGTTTTTAAAATCTGGATCAATCTTTTTTAATAGTATTTTAAAATCTCTTGAATGAGGTTTAACTGTCTTATCCAGATTAAAAATGATGAAATGTGCAATTTCATGATAGATAACGGATTTTATAAAATAATCCGGCACTATATCATTATCCAGAATCGGATGGATTCTTATAATATTGTTCCTTCTGTCAAAACTTCCGAATCTTATAGATCTTTTTTGATTCTTATAAAATTTTCCCCATGTTATTTTTAATAAATCAAAATCGATATCAGAAAATTTAATTTTTAATTCTTTAAGAATATCATCAAAAAAGCAAAAAATATTTTTAGTTTTAAATGTTTTTTTTATTTTGTTTTTTTTCTTTAATCTGTTTGATTCAAAAAAATCATAAAGTCTTTTTTTAATTATATTTAATTCTAATTTATTTTTTTTTTGCTTAATATAATCTACAACATCGAGAAGTATATTTTTATCGGCTTTTAAAAAAACAGGATGTATATATATATCAGAGGTAAAAAGCTTTTTCTTAACGTTTATCAGATAGTTATTTTTATTCTTTATTTCAATCTTGCAATCAAATGGAAGAAACCCGCTTATATACTTTGCTAATTCTTCTTTATTCAATAATCATCACCGATTAAAAAAATCCGGCTGCTAACTATAAAACAATATTATATTTTAAATTATTTTAAGTTAGCAGCCGGATATTATTGGGCCCTCTCGGACTTGAACCGAGGACCCGCGGATTATGAGTCCGCTGCTCTAACCAACTGAGCTAAAGGCCCCCTCTGATGGAGTGTTTTATACTATAAAGGATTTTTTTTGTCAATCAATAAATTTTTAATGGCAATACTTATTTAAAATGTCCCCTGTTTGTACTCATTTATTATGTCCCCTTTTTT
>CAZHHK010000026.1:0-30140 GCA_964531405.1 uncultured Spirochaetales bacterium
ATTACTATAATGGCTTTGATGTATGAGAGGTCACGAGTTTGTTACGCCATCAAAGTATTTGAAGCCATAATCGATGAATAAGAAAATTTTAAACCCACGAAAATAAAACTAAACGCTATTACCTGAAGATATTCACCTGCATATTTATTTTGTATTTCGGTCATTCCAAGCCATAAGCCAATCTTATCCGAAAATACAAAAAGTGTTATCGTCAAAAAAAGCCCCATTGCTGTACTGATTAAAATATTCCCAATGTAAGTGGGTATTACATAATCTCTTTTTTTTGCACCGATATACTGAGATGCAATACTGGTCCCTGCTGTAGTAAATTGAGGTAATACAAAATAGCCAAGCCATAAAACAACTCCAAGTACGCCGACAGAAGATGCTGCCTCGTCAGAAATCATGCTTAAAAATAATATGTCGGTAAAAGAAACGATGCTGCCGGTTAATTGTTCAATAAAAATCGGCCATGACAAATTGAATAAATTTAATCTGATATGATTATTTTTATTAATTTTTTCCATTAAAAAATCTCCAAATATTATTAACCTTAACATAGCAATTATTTTATTATTTCGTCAATTAATATTAAAGTAATTGTTTTGTAATATATATTCAAACACTATTGACTATCCTAAAATATTATAATATCTTGTCATATAATAAAATAAATATGTTTTTAAGGAATTAATAATGGCAAAAATACCATATATAGTGATAGTAAGAGACGGTTGGGGTTATAATCCTGATTTTAAAGGTAATGCAATATATCATGCTAAAACTCCAAACCATGATAAATATATTAAAGATTACCCTACAACTTTAATTGTTCCATCCGGTGAGAATGTAGGTCTCCCGCCGGGTAATCAAGGCTCAAGTGAGGTAGGGCATCTCAATTTAGGTGCTGCAAGGGTTGTTTATCAAACTCTTGTGAGAATCAATAATACAATAGACGACGGCTCATTTTTTACAAATGAAACACTTGTTAATGCTTTAAATAAGGCTAAATCAAATAATACCAATGTTCATATCTGGGGGCTGGTGCAGGATCAGGGGGTTCATGCCCATAATGATCATCTAGTAGCACTTTTAGATCTTGCAAACAGACTTGGGCTTAAAAAAGATCAGATTATAATCCATGTATTCTCAGACGGCAGGGACACTCCCCCAAAATCAGCAGAGATATATGTAAGACAGATAGCAGACGCAATCGATAAATATAAAGTTGGTGTATTTGGATCTATAGTCGGCAGGTATTACTCTATGGACAGAGATAACAGATGGGAAAGAATCCAGTTTGCTTATGATATGTTAACAGAAGGCAAATCGGATGGCAGTTTTGATAACATCTATGATGCAATTAACGATGCGTATAGTAAAAATGAAAATGACGAGTTTATAAAACCGCGCATAATTAAAGGATTTAAGAAGGTTGAAGATAATGATGTAGTTATATTTTTTAATTATAGACTCGATAGAACAAGAGAATTAACTAAGGCTTTTGTCCAGGATGATTTTAATTTTTTCCCGACTAAGGCATATAAAAATCTTGAATATATATGCTTTACAGAATATTATGAAGGAGTAACAAAATCAAAGATGGCAAAGGTTAGTATTGCTTTCCCAAATGTTGATCTTACAAACCTGTTTGGTCAATACTTGCAGGACAAAGGATTAAAGCAGCTTAGAATTGCAGAAACAGAAAAATTTGCACATGTAACATTCTTTTTTAATGGACAGTCTGATATTGTCTTTAATGGTGAAGATAGAATATTGGTGCCATCACCAAAGGTTGCAACTTATGATTTAAAACCAGAAATGAGTGCATTTGAGGTAAAAGATAGAGCTATTGAAGCGATTAATCAGGATAAATATGATGTCATAATATTAAATTTTGCCAATCCTGATATGGTAGGGCATACCGGGGTATTTGAAGCCGCACGAAAAGCCTGTGAGGTGGTAGACCAATGTGTTGGTGAAGTAACCGATGCTATTCTGGCAAAAAACGGAGTTGTTTTACTAACTGCAGATCACGGTAATGCTGAAACAATGATTGATTACACCACAAATTCTCCAATGACTGCACATACTACAAATCTGGTATGGTTATCTATAATTTCCAAGCGACCTGATTTACAAAAAGGCAAAATCAGTTTAAAATCCACGGGTGGTAATCTCGCCGATGTAATACCAACATTGATAGAAATAATGGGCTTAGAGAAGCCCAAAGAAATGACTGGGAACAGTTTGATACAGAGACTATAGTTATAATCTAGGATTACTTAATAGCTTTTTCAATCGCTGTAAGGACCCTTTCAGGTTTGAATGGTTTAACAATAAAATCTTTTACGCCAGCTTTGATTGCTTCAACAATCAATTGTTGCTGTCCAAGAGCCGAGCAGATTATAATTTTTGCATTTTTATCATAATCAAATATCTTATGCATAGCCTCCAAACCGTTCATATGAGGCATAGTAATATCCAAAATAATCACATCTGGATTAAATTTCTTATATTTATCGACCGCTTCAAGCCCGTCAGTAGCTTCTGCAACCACTTCATAACCTTTTTCTTGCAAGATTTCTCTTTGCACCATTCTCATAAATGATAAATCATCGGCAATTACTATACGCATTGACATTTAGGCCCCTTTTATTGTATAATTATTTAAAATATTATAACATTTTTTTAATTATATCAATAATTTTTATCAAACTATCCAGAAATTCCTTTTTTGCTAAGAATTAGGGGATATGTCAGGGGCTTAAGTCATGGAATATGGCTTGGCTATCGAGTAATTGTCAGTCGCTGCCTAACATTTTTCACCTAAAATTTAAAATTACACCCTTATATATTTAAAAGACAAAATTTTTGTTGCAAAATTTAAAAAAATGCTTAATATGTGTAATAACACATATTTCCTCTCCAAAATTAAGGTAAAGAAAAAAATGTTAAAAAATTGTTTTTTTAATAAAAGGTAGTATAATTTTATGATTATTTTTTTAGAGGATTTATGAATAAGATATTTTTTAAAATTGGGTTACTTGTATATTTTGCAATAATGAATCAATTTATTTATTGTACTGAGAAATCTATAAATGCCAGCAGTATAAATTTTAATTTTAAATCGGCTAAAGATATTGATTTAAAATTAAATAGTAATGAAGTGAATTTATATAAATATTCAGGGTTTTCCTCTGAGTCTAAATTATACAAAACAGGTGTTAATTTGCTTATATTCGGGGTAGTCAGTGGTGTATTAAGCGGTTCTTTAATCGGTACTGGTTTTGTTTTTACATGGATTTTGTCAAGATTGATAGGATGGCAATTTGGCGCTACACTTACTGGCCTTATTAGCTCATACTCTTTATTCGGTAGTTTTTCTTTATATGCATCTTTAGCTATAAGTTGCTTTGTTGTTGGAGCCATTTTTGCTGCTTTGTTTTTGATGATAATTCCTGGCATAGTATTGATATCAATAGGTTCGAGGACTTTAACCTATAAATACCAACCGATTAAGGATGCTATTGGAGTATCAATCAGGCTTTAAGTTTGATAGTTAAATCATCAAAACTTTTCATAAATTCTTGATTTATTTTTAATTATATTCTATATATCATCTATATATGATAATAACTGATATAAGTCAAATTATAAATGTATGGGCAAATGATGCCAATAAAGTAGCATTATTTATGATACTTTTGTATCTACCTTATAATATTTTTTTAATTGCAATTGTTGCTAAAGATATTCTTACAAAAAGACAGTATCTTATTGAAATAATTTTTTTGATAATATTTCTATTGGCAATGATTAGCCTGGTCGGTGTAGGACAATTAATTTTAGAAGATTTTTTTGATGCTTTTATCCGTTGTATAGGGTTTATTATTTTTATTAATGCTTCATTTTTTTCTTTAATTGTTTTTTTTAATAAAAATGAAATCAGAAATCGATTTGTACGATTCCCTGAATACTTTGTTTATATATCGATCTCTATAGGAATATCCTTTTTAAGTTTAAGTGTTTTAAGTTTATTTTTAACTATAGTTGTATTAATTCCCTCAATTAACTTGAAGATAAATAAAATTGAGAAAATACTCATTGAGAATGACAAAAATTATATCGATTATAAAAATGGTGTTCCTAAATTAATTCCTGATATAAAAAAAATATTAAAATATATTAAATTATAATAATAAGAAGGGTAGTAATGGATAATATTAAATTTATTTTTTTTGTTTTAGTTTTTACTATATTAATGTTTTCTTGTAAAAATAAAGATAAAGTTGCGGTTTTTAATGATGGCTATGTTTGCCATTATGAAGTTATTGATAGGTTTAAATCTCTTTCTGTCGAAGATAAAAAAAATATTAATACCGATGATGATATTTATAAATTCATACGTAAAATTGCACTGGAAAAAATCATATTGGATAAAGCAATAAAAGAAAATTTTGATAAAAAAGACAGCTTGATAAAAGAACTTGAAAAGTCAAAAAAGCAGATTGGATTTGATATCCTAAAAAAACGCAATGTTATTGATAAAATTTCAATTAACAGAGATGATTATAAAAAATATACAAAAACATATAATTTATATCAGATTGTAAAAAGAATCAATGTTAATGATCCAAAAAAAATTGAAGCAGAAAAAACATTGCTTAAAGACATTGCTAAAAACATAAAGGATATCGAAGCTTTTAAGGAGTATGCAAAAAAGTATTCGGATGATATTACGGCGCAAAGTGATGGTTATGTTGGTAAAATCAGGCTTGGAGTAATGGAAGAACAAATAGATAATGTAATTAGTAAATTGCCTACCAATAAAGTATCCGATGTTGTTGAGTCATCAAGTGGATTACATCTTTTGTATGTGTCCTCTATAGATGAAGTAAAAATCGATGATCTGCTTTATGACAAAGAACTTTTTAATTCTATCTATAATGAAAAAAGAATAAAACTTGAAGAAAGCTGGTATGAAAATTTGATTAAAGATACTGGTCTAAAAATTGATGAGAAGTCAATAAAAGAAAATATTCAGGATGATCAGATTGTTGTTATATCATATAAGGATAAAAAGGTTACTGCAAAGGAATTTTTTGATATAGTAAACAGTTATAAGCAGTCAAATTTTCCTGAGCCTACACAGGATGATTTATTAAAACTTGCTAAATCCATAGCTTTAAATATAATTATTGAAAAAAAAGCTCTTGATCCAGCTATTACAAAATCTAAGGAATTTAAAGATAAATTGGAAAAAGAGAAAAAATTTTTAATGTTAAATGATTATGTGTCATCAAAAATCACACAACCTGTAATAACTGATGAGTTGATAAAAAATTTTTATGAGCAGAATAAAAGCTTGCTGTTTACATTTAAACTTGATGATGGTAGAATATATATTCAACCTATCGACGAAGTCAAAAAATTTATTGCTCAAAAATTGGAGTCGGCGCTTATCCAGGAATCAAAAATAAATATGTATAAAAAAATTATTGATGATGAAAAATTGGTGATTAATAATGATAAAATAGCAAAAATCAAAATAGATATTGCTAGAGAGAAAATATAATTATGCAGGAAGAATATATTTTATTTCTTGATTCAGGGATGGGAGGTTTATCCATACTTAATCATTTTTATAATGTGAAAAAATATGCAAATTATATTTATTATGCAGATACTTATAATTTCCCTTATGGCAAAAAAGATGAGTTAACAATAGGTAAGATTCTTTATAATATTTTTTTGAATATCAATTCGGCTTATAAAATTTCTCTTATTACCATTGTGTGCAATACGGCAAGTGTTTCTGCTTTGAAATATTTAAGAGAAAGAATAGATGTCCCTATAATCGGTACTGTCCCTGCAATTAAACCGGCAAGCCAAATAACAAAAAATAATAGGATAGGGATTTTAGCGACAGAGACTACTGCTAAAACAGATTATCTTAATAATCTTGTTAATCAGTTTGCTCATGATAAGGAAGTTTTTATTCAGGCATCGGCACAACTTGCTGATGCTGTAGAATTTGGTTATTCTGAAAATAAAATTAAAAGTATTCTTAAAAATGATTTAAAAGTATTTAAAGATAATGATATTGATACTCTGGTATTAGGCTGTACTCATTATTCATTTTTAACCAAATATTTCAATGAGTATTTTAGCAATAAAGTAAATCTGCTTGATTCAAAAGAGGGCGTAACAAAAAGGATTTTGTCATTTCTGCCTAAGTTGAATATTTCGGATAGCAATAAACATATTTTGTATTTGAGTAAATCTGATAGTGGTATATATGAAAGATATTGTAATTTTAACAAAAATTATAAATTGTTTGATTCAATAAAATGCGAGGAGCTTTCATGCCGGAAGGCTTAGTTTTATGGGGAGTGAAAAATATTTATTATGTCCTTGATGCAGAAAGTGGCAAAGAATTTAAATGTGTTATAAAAGGCAAGGTTATAGAAACTGATTTTAATATAAAAGGTCGATGGGAGACAAACCCGATTGTAGTTGGGGATAAAGTTTTATTTGAGAAGGTAGACAATGAAAATGGTGTGATAACAAAGCGTCTTGACAGAAGAAATGAATTTAAACGATTAAAATCAAACGGAAGGGTAGTGCAGACTATTTTTGCAAATATAGATTTTTTGGTTGTCATTGATTCTGTTGCACATCCGCCGATAAGACCATATTTTATCGATAGATGCCTGTTTACAGCCGAATATATGAATATTCCTGCAGTTATTGTGATTAATAAAATTGATCTTCTGGATAATTCTTTTAGAGAAGAATTAAAAAAAATAATTAAAATATATCAAAAATTGAATTATAAAATATTTGAAACTTCAGCTATTGATAATACTGGTTTGGATGAATTTAAGGATTTTATTAAGGATAAAATTATATCATTTAACGGCAGGTCAGGCGTTGGTAAAAGCTCTTTAATTAAAGCGCTTGATCCTGAATATGCTGATATTAAAACTTCCGAAATAAACAAAAAATATGATAGGGGTATTCATACTACAACTTATTCAAAAATATATAAGATGAATTTTGGCGCTAAAATTATTGATACGCCTGGTATAAGAGAGCTTGCTGTTTATGCTGATAATGAAAATGAAGTTGAGAAATATATAAGGGATTTTGATGATTTTAGGGATGAATGCAAATTTGATAATTGTCAGCATATAAATGAACCTGGCTGCAGAGTTTTAAAAGCTTTAAATGATAATGAAATTGACCCCTTCAGATATGAGAGTTATATAAGGATAAGAAATACAGTTGAAAAGCTTGATGACTCAAGGATTTAAAAATAACAAAGAGTTGTACTAAATAAAATGTTAAAACCTATTTTTTTATACAGATTGATTGCAGGTGTGTTGTTTTTTTTAACGAATAGTGCAACCTTGTCTTTTCCGTAATTATTAAAAATATCATTTATCATGGTATTTAGGCATAATGTGGATAATTTTAATCCCCTATATTCTTTTTTTGTGAATATTCCTCCAAGCTGATATAAATAAGGAGTTTCTCCATTTACATTGGCTTTAGAAACAGCTATTTGTTTTTTTTCATTAATATTTTTTACATAAACTGCATAAACTAATTTTTTTTTAAGCAGTTCCTTAAAAGAGTTCATTTCAGCAAAATAAGGATAATAAGAATTTTCATCATAGACTTCTTCTTTATGATAAAGATATTGTAATTTTTTTAATGATTCAAAATGTTTTTCGTTACATTTGATGCATTGAAAATTTTCAGGCTCAATAATATTGTTATAATTGAAGTTTTCTTTATTTATAATCATAAAATTGTAATCAATAATGTTTTTTGGTTTTAATTTTAAATTTGAGATTATTGAGTGTATTAATTCTGATCTTCCATATATAGAAAAAATCATTGAAAGCTTTTTATTTAAGAATTTTACTGTTTCATCAATATATTCATCATTTACTTTTAAATAAAAATGCCCGTTTGAAGTATATCCTATCAGTGAATCGATACTATTTCCCTTCATAAAAGGGTAGAAATTAATATTATTGGGGATAATCGAATAATTATTATTGAATTCATTTAAGATACTTATGAAATATATATCATTATTGATTAAATATTTTATAATGTCATTATCTTTAATATCATTATACATTTAAATTATTTACCTGACAAATAAATAAAAATATTTTTTTATACTTAACAGTATTTCATTCGCTCAGTTTTAAGTTTTACTAATTTATGTAAAATCCATATATTAAACGGTCAAATTCAAAACGAATAGGGATAACTTTAATAAGAATTACCTTTAAGGGCATCAACATATTTTCCTGCGTATTCGCTTGCTTTAGCTCCATCCGAAGCAGCACAGATTATTTGTCTGAAAGTATTACTGATTATATCACCGGCTACAAATATGCCATTTTGTTTTGTTGACATAAATTGATCAGCTATTATATATCCGTTATCATCTAGAAGGTTTTTATCGATAAAATTATTATTTGGGACATTGCCTATAAAAATAAAAACGCCATTTATATTTTTTTCATAAATTTTATCAGATTTAATATCTTTTAATGTTACACTAGTAACCATGTTTTCTCCATTTATTTTAATGACCATTGTATTAAATAAGAAATCGATATTTTTAGTATTTTCTGCTTTGTTAACAAGATCTTTTACCGCTCTAAATCTATCTCTTCTGTGAATAATGGTTACCTGATTGGCAAATTTTGATAAAAAAAGTGCTTCTGATAAAGCTGTATCACCTCCACCAACAACGATTACATTTTTGTTTTTAAAGAATGGAGCATCGCAGGTGCCGCAATAACTTACACCTTTTGAAATAAATTCTTTTTCTCCCGGAATATTGAGTTTTTTATGATCCGCACCTGATGCTATTATAACCGATAAAGCTTTATATTCTTTTAAATCTGTTTTTACCATAAAGGTTTTTTCGTTCTTTTCTATTTTTATGACATTTTCAAAAGTTTTTTTTACCCCGAACTTATCCATTTGCTTTGACATTCTTTCCTGAAGTTCAAAACCTGTAATGCCGTCAGGGAAACCCGGGTAATTTTCTATAATATCGGTTAGCATTACCTGACCACCGAGTCCAACTTTTTCTATTAATAAAGTATCATAGCCGGCTCTTCCTGAATAAATACCAGCAGTTAAACCAGCTGGACCGCCGCCTATTATAATAATGTCAAAAATATCATTCATAAAAACCTCTTGAATAATAATATTGATTTGATAATATAACAGAATATCTAATAATTAAAAAGACTAATTTATTAAATAGGACAAAATATGGTAATTAATTTTAAAAATAAAACACTGGATTTTAATAATATGAATAGAGTATATCTAATGGGTATATTAAATGTTACTCCTGATTCTTTCAGCGATGGAGGGAAATTTCTTGATAGGGATAAGGCATTATTTCATGTCGAGGATATGATAAAAAATGGTGCAGATATTATTGATATAGGCGGAGAATCAACAAGACCTTTTAGTGATCCGATTTCCGAAGAAATAGAAATGGACAGAGTTATCCCAATTATAAAATTAATCAATGAAAATTTTAATACAATAATTTCTGTTGATACATATAAAAGCGCTGTTGCAGATGAAGCAATGAAAAATGGAGCGGAAATAATTAATGATATAAGTGGATTTACTCATGATGGAGAAATGAAGAATGTTGCTTTTAAAAATAATGCAGCATGTATTATAATGCATAAAAAGGGTACTCCAAAGGATATGCAGGAGAATCCACAATACATCGATGTGGTTTCTGAGGTCTATGATTTTTTAAAAAAACAATCTGATGATCTGCAATTATATGGTATAAAAAAAATAATTATTGATGTGGGGTTTGGTTTTGGTAAAAGTCTAGACGATAATTATAAATTACTTAAAAACTTGAGAATATTTACAGATTTAAAATTACCTGTATTAGCAGGTATATCTAGAAAATCCATGATAGGTAAGGTTATTGACATAATACCCAAAGAAAGATTATCGGGCACTGTTGCTTTAAACACTATAGCTGTATTAAATGGAGCAAGAATTTTAAGAGTCCATGATGTTAAAGAAAACTATCAGGCTGTTAAAGTTATAGAAAAGTATTTAGAAGCATGAAATATTTTTTATACTATTTTAATTTATCGTTAATGGCTTCCTGCAAAAAATTAAGGATTTCATCTAATTTTTTTACATGAATATATGCAGGATCTTTTGCAAAATTGGTTTTATCGTATTCCAAAACCATTTTTAGCAGGTTGTAGGTAAGTTTTGCCAGTATCTTTACATTCATCGCATAATTTTTTACAGCCATCTGAAACAATATATTGTCATTTGGATTATTATTTCCACTGGATGAAAAAAAAGAAGTCCCTGTGTAAGAATAAATATTTGGCAACACTTTTACTCTGATTTCTCTGATAAAATAAGCTATTGCATTAATACTGGAGTATATATCTTCTATTGAGCCTTTAGAATCAAAATATAATGTTTTTAAATCCATTATTATATTCATGTTATGTCTTACATCAAGTGGTAAATCTAATTTTAGTAAAATATTTTTTACATATTTATTATTAAGATTTGTATCAAAATGATTTTTAACTTCATTGATATACTGCTTTATTTCATCCTGCATTGCCATTGCATTCACTCCTGTAAATACCTAATAACTTTTTAATAAAGTAAATATATTTATTTGATTTAAATAATGGTAAATCCATATTTTAAATGAAATAAATCATAAAAATTATTTACAATTGAAATACCTTTAAGCATATTATAGTATTTTTTTTACTTTTTAACAAATATTATTTTTTTACCGTCAAAATCTATTTTAATATTGTCTTTCTCTATGATTTTCTGTGAAATAATTTCTTTTGATAATTCATTTTCAATATATGTTTGTATTGCTCTTTTTATAGGTCTTGCTCCAAATTGAGGATCAAAGCCTACTTCACTTATAAAATTAATTGCTTTTTCAGTGATTTCAATATTAATATTTTTTTCTTTCAATCTGTTTTTAAGATTTTTTAGCTGTATAAGGATAATACCATGAATATGTGTTTTATCAAGTTTATGAAATAAAATTATATCATCTATCCTGTTAAGGAATTCTGGTTTAAAAAATGAATGAATTTCTTTAAATATTTTATCCCTTATATCATTTATATTTGCTGTCTGCTGGATGTATTGAGAACCAAGATTACTGGTCATTATAATTATTGTATTCTTAAAATCTACGATTCTGCCCTGTCCATCGGTTAGTCTGCCATCATCAAGCATTTGTAAGAGCACATTAAAAACATCAGGATGGGCTTTTTCGATTTCATCAAAAAGAATTACAGAGTATGGTCTTCTTCTTACTGTTTCGGTCAACTGTCCTCCCTGTTCATACCCTACATAGCCGGGAGGAGCGCCTATCAATCGTGATACGGAGTATTTTTCCATATATTCCGACATATCTATCCTTGATAAAGATTTGACATCATCAAACAGAAGTATTGCCAGAGATTTGGCAAGTTCGGTTTTGCCGACACCTGTTGGACCTGCAAATATGAATGAACCTATAGGTCTGTTTTCATCCGAGATTCCAGCTTTATTTCTTCTTATTGCATTGCTTACCGCCGTTATAGCTTCATCTTGACCGATTACCATTTCATGAAGATGTTTTTCAAGTTCAAGTAATTTTTCTCTCTCACTTTTTAGCATAGTTTGTATAGGAATTCCTGTCCAGTTAGCTACAACGCTTGCTATATCTTCCTGAGTTACTTCATCTTTTAAGTATCTTTTATTTTTATGAAGTTCTTTAATTTTAGTATTTAATTTTGATAATTCTTTTTCAAGCTCGATTTTTTTGCCATATTTAATTTTACTTGCCTCTTCAAGATTACCCTGTCTTATGTATTCTTCTTCCATCGTTTTATAACCTTCAAGTTCTGTTTTAATTTTGCCGATTTGAGATATGACTGTTTTTTCATTATTCCATTGAAGCTTCATAGCATCAACCTGTGATTTTAATTCTGCAAGTTCATTTTGTAGGTCTTTAAGCCTTTTTTTACTTATATCATCATTATCTCTGCTTAAAGCCTGCTCTTCCATTTTTAATTGCAGTATTTTTCTTTCGATTATATCAATCTCTTCAGGCTGGCTTTCTATCTGCATCTTTAATCTACTTGAAGCCTCATCGATAAGGTCGATTGCTTTATCTGGCAAAAATCTGTTTGTTATGTAGCGGTTTGATAAAACGGCTGCACTGATTATTGCATTATCCGTTATCTTGACATTATGATGAATTTCGTAACGTTCTTTTAAACCACGTAAGATCGCAATTGTATCTTCCACCGTAGGCTCTTTTATCAATAGAGGCTGAAATCTTCGTTCTAGAGCTGCATCTTTTTCAATATATTTTCTGTATTCATCGAGTGTTGTAGCTCCAATACAGTGTATACCTCCTCTGGCAAGAGAAGGCTTTAAGATATTTGAAGCATCCATAGATCCTTCTGCCGAGCCTGCTCCGACAAGAGTATGAAGTTCATCTATGAATAAAATTATTTGACCTTCTGATTTTTCTACTTCATGTATTACAGCTTTAAGGCGTTCTTCAAACTCGCCTCTGAATTTTGCACCCGCTACGATCATCCCAAGATCTAGGGCAAGTATACGTTTTTCTTTAAGACTTTGAGGCACGTCTCCTTCAACGATTCTTCTAGCAAGACCTTCGGCAATGGCAGTTTTACCAACTCCAGGTTCACCAATACATACTGGATTATTCTTTGTCCTTCTAGAGAGTATCTGGATGACGCGTCGTATTTCATCATCACGACCGATTACAGGATCAAGCTTGTTTTGCCTTGCAAGACTGGTTAAATCTCTTGTATATTTATCAAGCACCCTATATTTACTTTCCGGGTCTTGATCAGTTACTCTCTGGTTTCCTCTTATCTGTTTTAATGCCATTAATATGTTATCTTTAGTAATTCCAAGTTTTTTGAATAATTCATTTACCTTTCCAGGGACTTTTAGAATGCCAAGTATTAAATGTTCAACTGATATAAACTCATCATTTAATCCTTTCATTTCTTTTTCAGCTTGTATTAAAAGTTGATTTAATGCAGGTGATAAATAAGGGTTTGATGATGCCTGTCCCACAATTGTTGGCTTTTGATTTAATATTATTTGTACTTCCTGTTTGATCCTGTTGGAACCTACGCCTATTGCATCAAAAAGAGGAGAAGCTACTCCTTCCTGTTGATCCAGCAATGCTAAAAGTAGATGCTCTATATCAATTTCGCTGTTTCCTTTTTGCATGGCAATACTTGAAGCGGATTGTAATCCCTGCTGTACCATGATTGTCAATTTATTATAATCCATTTAAATCCTCCTTTAATGATCAATTCAGTTTATTTGAAAAATATTCAAGAAATTCATTTTCAGTAATTGTATTTTTTTTTAAAAGTATTTTTGATTTGCCGAATTCATCAAAAAATTTTTTCTTTGTTTTGTCATTATAAAAATTTATTGCATTTAAATTTGACATATAGCTATTTAAATAATCACCAGTAATTGGTAGTTTATTTTGCTTGATGACTTCTTTTTTAGACACAGGTATATTTATATATTTATCTAAGGTTGTGATACTGATAGAATTATCCAGTAATAATTTTTGAGAATCACTGTTTAACAAATAATCAAGAAATTTACCCGCCTGATGTTTATTTTTTGAATTTTTAAAGATGCAGCCAACTTTTTGACTTAAACCTAAATATTTCATATTTTTTATTAAATATATTTTATAATCATCTTTTGAGCGGCACAGAGCATTATTAATTTGATCTAAGTCAAAAGATAAAACCTTGTTATCCAGATAAGAATTTTTATCAATGCTGTTTATACGTTCACTATAAATTTTTATTATTTCATTCCCATAATTAAATTTTTTATCAAAATTATTATAAAAGTTATACGCCTGCTTTGATTCTTCGGTGATAAATGAATATTTGTTATTTTTTTTAATTATACTTGAATTAAAAATGAAATAATAATCTATTTCGTTTAAATAAGATAGCTGAGGTGAAAATCCCAATCGTATTTTATTTAATCTTGTATTATCTTCTTTAATATTTGAAAGAACCGAATATTCCGATAATGAATTTATATCTAATTCGTTACTGTAATCATTGTCCTTTATGCTGTCTTTTCTAGCTATTATAACAGGAAAACTCGCAGAATATAAAATAAATATATCATCATTATATTCTAAAAAATTATAAAAAAAATTATAATAGGTTTCTTTTTTCTTAGATAAAGTAGTAGTATATTTTTTTAGATCGGCAAAGTATTTTTTTAAACCGACTGTGCTTGAATTATATTTAAAGAGCATTAAATCATAACTGTTTTTATATTTGAGAATATTTTCAACCAATTTAATACCGGATTCTGATAAATTTTTATTATAATCAAAATGAATTTTAAAATCATCATTGATTGAGTTAAATTTATCAATAATATCAATAACAGTATAATCATCTGTTACTATTGATATTATTTTCTGCTCATTCCGACATGATATAAAAAACAAAGAAAAAAATAATAATATTATGATTTTTTTCATATAATTTTAGTTATCCTGATTTTTTTATGATACTAGGGTTGCCTAAAAATGGGGAAAATAGTTATTATACATGGTTAACAAGAGGTTTACCTCGAATATGCTTGGTATAAGACAATCCCTTGTTTATCAGACTTTTTAGACATCCCCTTTAATTGTATATAATTACATAAGCTATTATAATTATTTATTGAAATTATACATATAAATTTACAATTTGAAAATATATTTTTTTAGTTGCTGGACAAATATCTTAAAATAAAATAATATATTCAAAATGAAAATCACAAAAATTATTTTTTCTTTGATTGTGCTTTTTTTTATATTTTCATGTGGCAATGAGCCACCGATAATCTCTTTTGTAAATTATAATGTTTTGATTTATCAAAAAGGCGGATTAATTAATACGGATGATTCCATATATCTATCTGTTTATTTTGTACTGGATGATGATAATGGGATTGATGATATTGCTAAAATTAAGATAATTCATACTCAATCAGAATATTCATGGGTTTTATCAAAAAATGTTGTAAATAATCCTGTAAATTGGAGAGATAAAAATTATATAGGATACCCTTTTTTAAAATATGGTGATGGTAAATCCATTTTAACTGGAGAATATATTATTGAGGTGGAGGATTACGGTGGAAATATAGTTAGAAGTTCATTTTTTGTTGAGATACCGAATATTCTTCCAAATGAAGAATACAAACTGGAAGATATCAATTATAAACTTGAGATTGTAAATAATAATAAAGAATTAAAAATATCAGGAGATGATTTTTCAAGTTGTGAGATTAAATTTCTTGATGACCCAAATATTTTTAATGGTGGTAGAAAAAAAATCACCGATACAAAAAAAATTGTTTTGAATAACGGTGAGGCGTTACCAAATAATACAAGGATATCATTAAGGATAAATAAAAATGAAGAAGGGACAATAGTCTATTTTTTGAAAACCATTACCATAGAATAATTTATTCAAGCTTATGGATTATAGTATAACCGTTTAAATTTGTCAGATTTATCTTTATAGGTCTTTTGCTGTTGCCAAAATTTGCTTTTAGAAAATTATACGATCCTTTTGCATAAATTTTCTCATCAACATTATAATCAATGTTTAACATGTATTTTTTGCTGATGGATGATATAAGATGTGGATTTTTTTTTGATATATTAAGATTTATGTTTCCATTGTTTGTTATGATATCTAGATAGGAATCAGCGCTTGAATTAATAAGGTCACATGAAGTATTTCCAGATTCATTGTTTATATATACATCGCAAAAATTGTTTCCCAATATGTTGAATTTTATTTTTGAATTATCTGTGTTTATTCTTAAAAAATTGCCGTAAAAATCAAATATTATATTACCAGATTTGTTATTAACCAATAAATTACCAAGGTATCTTTCAATATTGATATTTCCAGTATCCGAGTTAATATCTATTGTTAACAATGAATAAGGGATATTAATTAATAAATCGATTTTCCCGTTTAATCTGGAAGGTATTTTAGTTGTTATAATAAATTTTTGATTTGTCCTACTGAAATTAATATTCATCTGTTTTAAATCCGAGCTTATTCCTGATATCAATTTTTTATTACCGATGATTTCAATAAAATTTTTAGGCCATCCCAGAATATCTATATTACCATTGGAAGAATTTATAGTTAGCTCTGTAATAGGATTTTTTTCTCTGTATTTAATAGTGATGGACTCAGGTTTAAAACATGAAAAACATATAATCACTAATAATGATATTATTATAAATTTTAAAATATTTAATTTCAAAGTTTCAATTACCTTTTAATGCTAGATATTTTTTTGCGGCATTTTTTACCGCATCAATTTTATCGTTTTCAGAAATTATTTTTACCTTCGCCCATAAAGTGCTGTTTTTTGTGTTATAAACAGCTTTTAGTGCACCGAGCCTTATCAAATAATTTTCATTATCCAATAATTTTGAAATTATTGGATCTAACAAATTTGAATTGCCATTAACAATACTTTTGGCAATAATCTCTTTATTATTTTTATCTGCTTTTTCATAAAGCGTTAACAAAAAATCTACATTTGAGTTATCTGGTTTCTTGCAGACAGCATCACTTATATAATAAATCAGACTGCTGGGATATTCTTTGTCTTTCATTTCTTCTTTAATTGCATTAATACCGGGTAATCCGAAGTAAAGCAATGATGCAATGGCTTCTTTTCTTACCAGATTTGAAGGATCATTCATGAATTTATAAGAGAGAATTTTAATTGATGATGTATCATTGTTAAGTACCAGTCCCTGACACGCATAAATCCTTATTTTTTCTCTGTTGTTTTTTAACATATTTTGCAATATTGGTACAACACTTGGATCTTTATATAAACTCAATGAATAACCGGCGTATTCTCTAATTTTGACGTCATCACTGCCTAAATTTTTTTTGATTAAAGGAATCGCTGATTTATCTTCGATTTGAGCCAGTGATGTCATGGTATACATAATTACGAATTTTTCATCAAGACTGTCAGTTAATATTTTTTTTAAATAGTCGCTTGCATCTTTAGCTTTTAGTTTGCCAAGTGCAATTATTAGTCTGCTCTTAATATCCTGATCCAAAAACATGTCATCACTTTCATCTGCAATCTTTAATCTATCGAGAAGAGGTTTAATGATTTCTTGATCTTTGATGTTTGATAATGAATCACTTGCGGTTATTTTAATTAAAGAATTTGAGCTTTTTAGCCTATCAATCAGCAAAAGTCCTTCTCGTAATTTCCCCTTTTTCCCTAAAAAAGATAACAATGTTGAATTTAGTTTGATATTCTCAGGATCATTTTTAGCTTCTTCATATAACAGATTAACAATTTCATCAGGAAGATTTTCACAATCGCTAAAAAAATTAATGAAAGCTATTTTTGTTTCTGGTAAAGTTAATTCTTTATATCTTTGAATTAAAAGCGGATAAAAGTCGGTTTTTGGATTATTTCCCAATTCGGCTAAAATTTTTATTATCTCGTCATCTATACCGTAAAGCAGAGTATCCTTATACTTATTGAGTATATCTTTGGTATCGATTTTTTCTTCGGTCGTAATTTTTAATATTGAAATAACTAAAATTAAAATTAAAAATAAGTTTCTTTTCATTGTTCTGATATCGTATTATACTTTAATAAAAAATCATTTTTAAAAGCTTTAAATTTTCCTTGAATTATAGCATTTTTAATCTCATTCATAAAGTGTTTCATAAAAAAAATATTATGATAACTTGTCATTCTTGCTGCGGTAATCTCCTTTGCTTTAAACAGATGTCTGATATATGATTTTGAAAAATTTTTGCAAACATGACATTCGCATTCTTCATCCAGTGGTGATAGATCGAATTTATATTTGTTATTCCTTAAGTTAATCCTGCCTCTTTTTGTCAATGCAGATGCATTTCTTGCTATTCGTGTAGGGAAAACACAATCAAACATATCTATGCCGTTTTCAACCCCATTTAAAATATCGTCCGGAGTACCGACTCCCATTAGATATTTTGGCATATGATCCGGGATTAAAGGAGCTGTAAATGAAAGAATTTCATAAAAATCTTCAGCACTTTCTCCAACAGACAAGCCGCCAATTGCATATCCGTCAAAGCCTATATCGATTATCTCTTCGGCACTTCTTTTACGCAGATCTTTATAAAGATTTCCCTGTATGATACCGAATTGCTTTTGCTTTGAAGAATCAACATTGTCCTTGTAATACTCTCTTGATAATTTTGCCCATCTTGTTGTGATTTCAAGGGCTTTAACGGCTTCCTTATAAGTAGTATCACTCGATGTACAATGATCTAGTACCATCATTATATCAGATCCGATAGATTTTTGGATATCAACGACATTTTGTGGGGTTAAAAAATGCTTGCTTCCGTCTATATGTGAATTAAAATAAATTCCTTCTTTATCAATTTTATTTAAGGACGAAAGAGAGAATAGCTGGAATCCACCCGAATCTGTAAGAATATTTTTATTCCAGCTTGAAAAATTATGTAGACCTTTTGAATTTTGTATTACATCAATACCGGGTCTTAGGTAAAGATGGTATGCATTGGCAAGGATTATTTCGATATCAATTTCATATAGCTCATAAGGCATGAATGTTTTGACTGTGCCGTTTGTACCTACAGGCATAAATACTGGTGTATTTACTTCACCGTGATTTAAAATTAATACTCCTGTTCTTGCATTAGTTTCTTTATCTTTTTGGATATTTTTAAATATATTCATATAATTAACAGTATTTTTTTTCTTCGATAATTTCTTCTATAGCAAGTGACGCTGCACCGATAATACCAGCATCATTTAATAATTGTGCAGGGATAATTTTAAGATCTTTTGTAAAAAGTTTCCATGCGATTTGTTCTGTGTAAAATTTTATTTTATTTATAAAAAAATCGCCCGAAGATGCCACACCTCCGCCTATAATAATAGCTTCAAGGTTTAATAAATTTATAACACTACCTAAAGCTATTCCAAGGTATTTTGCCGCATTGTTTACTACCTCAAGAGAATATACATCACCGTTTTTTGCTTTTTCGAATATCAGCTGTGCTGTTATTTTTTCAGATTTATCATAATTTGTTATAAATCCTTTTTTGATACCACTTTGAATACTTTTAATCATAGCAGTTGCTGATGCATAAACTTCGATGCAACCTCTATTGCCGCAGTTACATTCCCTTCCCTCAGGGACTATCACCATATGACCGAATTCGCCTGCAAAACCGTTGAATCCTCTGTAGATTCTTTCGTTTAGGATTAATCCTCCTCCGACACCGGTGCCGAGTGTTACAAGCATGAAATCTTTATAATTTTTTCCAGAGCCAAAAAGTAATTCTCCAACTGCTGCTGCTGTTGCATCGTTATCTGCAAAGCTCTTGATGCCAAGTTTATCACTTATATATTTTACAAACGGTACTTCGCTTAATACAGGAATATTTATACAATTATAAAATAAACCGTCTTTATGATTATAAAAATTGGGTGCCACTATACCGATTGCCTTGATTGTATATTTTTTTTTCCATTCAATGATTGGCTCTATAAATTTATCTACAACAGTTTTCCAATCAGTATTTTTAATGACTTCGACATTAGATTTTTCGATAATATTTCCTTCTCTATCGACAAGTCCGACTTTAGCGCTTGTTCCGCCTATATCAAGTCCCACGTAGTATTCTTTAGACATATATTAAACTCCAATAGTGTTAAAATAATTTATACATAAAAAGTATTCTCCCGATTAAAATCAGGATCTGCCGGGCACTCAAGTGTGAATATAAGCTGATTTAAATTAGAAAAGCATTATTAACACACTTGAGTGCCCGGTAGATGTGGATATTTGTGGAATATAAAATATATTTATAAATATTACAATATGGAAATATAAAAAATATAAATTAAATTTATGTTTTGGCTTTTTTCATAAAAATTAAGGCTATAGGTATAAAAATTACTATGCCAAGCCAGGCTGATAAAAATGGGTGCAAAGACCCGTTTGCCGCTAAAATATCTAGAATCATCTGTGCAATATAATACAATATGGCAAGACCGATTGAAAAAAACAATGATAATATTAGAATATTTTTTTGCGATAAAGTTGATACACCTATAGCGAAGAGGCATACAATTAAAAGAGTGAAGGGGAATGAGAATTTTTTATAATAATCCCTTAATTCCTGATTGTAATCGATATTTAAAGTTTTTAACAGTTTTATTCTTTCTTTAGCTTCCTGAATGGTCATTTTTTCAATTTCATAATCTGATTTGTTGAATACATTTTTAAATATATCGGGTTTTTCGGTTAAGAAAACCATCGATCTTTTATTGAATCTTTCATTTATTTTTAATTCTCCGTTAGTGTCCCATTCTCTCAAAATTCCATTGGTGAATATCCAGCCGTTTTTTGTATAATATCCAGTTGAGGCATCAATGCGCAATATTATTTTTGAATCATCATCTATTTTAAAAACCATAACATCTAGCAGCATATTTTTCTTTTCAAGGAATTCTTCAAAGCTCCAAAAGCAATTGTTGTTACCCCTTAAAGTTATGTCCTGTTCCTGTTTTTTTGAATGAGTAATGTGTTCGAAATAATTTTCTCTGTATCTGTAAGATGGAATAACAATATATGAATCAATAAAAATCATGGTAAATGACATTATAAGACAAAAAACAATGAGAGGTACTACAAATTTATATATTGATATTCCTGATGTAAAAACTGCAATTAATTCATTATCCTGGTAACATGTTGCAATTGCCATAATAATGCCAAACATTATGGCGATTGGCATAGATAGCCACATTGATTTTGGAATCAACAGTATGGATATATATAAAATTTGTAGCACATTTACGTTATTATTCATGTATTTGTCGATTTTTGTAAAAAAATCGAATATGAGGAATATAAGAATGAATAAAGATTGCGCAATAAAATACCAGTATAAAAAACTTTTAAATAACATTTTATATAGTTTAAATGGTAAAAGTGGACGTTTTAAAAAACTTAAAATCCTTTTAACATTTTTTTTGATGTTAAAATTTTTAATAAAGTGAATAATTCTATAAATAAACAATTTAACTTGATGTTTTATTTTCATATTTATTCTTTTAACCTTTTGTTTAAGAAAAACAATCCTATAGTAAGGAAAAATAGGTTAGGTAAAAACATTGCCATAAATGGGATCAGTACAAATCTTCTTCCCATTATCATTGTAGCAGACAGTGAAAACCAATAAATTGCTGTTAAAAATAATCCCAGTATAAAACCTATTTGAAATCCTGCTCTTCTCGAATAAATACCTATTGGAGCTGCAAATATGGCAAAAATCAAACAAGCCAGAGGATTGGCAAATTTGTAATAAAATTGTATCAGGCTTTCGTTTAATGGTAAATTTTTTTCAACTTCAATTTCATTTTTTAGTTTATAATATTTTGATATATTGTTATCAATAACGTTAAAATTATTATTCAAATCATTATAGTTTATTTTATCAGAGAAATATTTTTCATTTTTCATCATTGAGAAAATTGTCTCTATTTTAATATTGTTGAGATTATTTATATTATTAAATTTTGAAGATTTTTCCAATTTTCTGTATTTAATAACATCCTGATAGTTTTGATAAGTTGTTTTTTCGATCCCTGAGAGATTTTGAGGATCAGTATCATCAAAGTCCTGCATATCGATAAAATATGACATAGATTCAGAAAATCCATAATTAAATTCGTTTGGTCTGTCCTTGTTTTCAAGCTGGATCATAATATTTTTCATTCTTAATTCGATAACACCTTTTCTGTTTTGCAGTGAAATAATCAGTGCTTCTTTTGCGGTGATTATTCTTTTTTGATTGTTTTTATCCTTATCGATTATAAACATACCGGTTATTCTATTTTCTTCAACAATATCTGTAAATATAATTTTAACATCATTAGCATTTCCGGGATTTTCATATTTTTTTACGGTTTTTGACTTAAAATTCATCGTAGGTCGCAGCTGATATATTTTTTTCATTAAAGTCCTTTGCTGATGAAGGGATAAAGGCACAAGTCTATCATTAACATAAAAAGTTATAAACATTACTATAATACCACATATAAAAATGGGAGTAAATATTTTCATGTAGCTGAAACCGAGTGCTCTGAATGCAACGATTTCATTATCCGATGAAAATCTTCCCATGGTCATCAATGTTGCAAGCATTATACCGAATGGAAGACTGTATACAATAATCATAGGGAAAAAATTAATCATCAGAGCCGAAACAAGATTAAAGGGGACTTTTTTTTCTAATAATGGTTTAATAATCAATAATATATTATTAATAAAAAATATGACAAAGAAAAAAAAGAAAGTTATGGAAAATGTTAATAAAAATTCTTTTAAAACATATCTGGTTATTATTTTTAATTTTACTTTATTAAACATTATTCAATCAGCCGTTGTAAAATTTATAAAACAAAAAGCTATCCTTAATTTAAAAGGATAGCTTTAATTAATTATTTCTATAAAAAACTGATTTCAATTTATTTCCTGATGCCCAATTCTTTGATTATATCTCTGTATTTTTGAATATTCTTATGCATCAAGTAATCTAATAATCTTCTTCTTTTACCAACGAGAAGAAGTAATCCTCTTCTTGAGTTATAATCTTTTTTATGCACTTTAAAGTGATCGGTTAAATATGCGATTCTTTTTGATAAAAGTGCAATTTGGACTTCTGGTGAACCTGTATCACCGGCTTTTCTGCCGTATTTTTCCATTAGTGCCTTTTTTTCCTCTGATGTAATCATCAAAAATCTCCCGCTATATTAAAATAGTCTTTAATTTTAGTTAAATCTTTATTAAGTTGTAAAATCAAAGTGTTATGATCTTTAAAAACCTTATTATCTCTTATTTTTGCAAAAAAATCAACCCTTATTTTGAAATTATACTGAAATTTGTTATAATTTATAAGATATGACTCAATAATAGGGAATTCTACATAAGTCATAGATTTATATTCAATATTTTTAATTGTCGTTTTTGTTATATAAACGCCATTTCTTGGATAAAATATTTCATTATTGCTTATGTTCATAGTTGGAAAGCCTATTTGCCTCCCAAGCTGCTTGCCTCTTTTTACTATTCCTTTTATGTAAAAAGGTTTATCTAAAAGCTTGTTTGCTGTTTTTATATCACCCTTACTCAATAATTCTTTAATATAGGAAGTTGAGATTTTAACGGTTTTTATATATAGAGGTTTGATTATTTCCACATTGCAATTAAATTTTTTTAAAGTATCAATGTTGCCTGTTTTATTATAGCCAAATTTAAAATCTTCTCCAATCAGATAACTGTTTATATTAAAATTTTTTTTCAATATCTTAACAAATTCTTCAGGTGAAAGATTTTTAATTTTATCAAAATCACATAAAATGATATTTTTAATACCCAATTGTTTTAAATATTTTAATTTATCATTAAGTTCAATAATTTTTTTGTTTCTGTTTTTTAAAGGTATATTTTTGTATGTCAAAACAAAATGATTTAATTTTTTTTCTTTTGATGATCTCAAGAGTTCATTTAATATTTTTTTATGCCCTAGATGGATTGCATCGAAATATCCGATTGCAACCATGCCTTCTGTTATATATTTAGTTTTGTTAAATATATTATTAATTATTTTCATCTAATCACCGTTAGTATACCATATCATATTTAAAAATATTATCGTGTAAATTAACTATAGCTATAATATTTTTATTGTTATGTAACTTATATAATCCATTTTGTAAATTAGTTTTTTCTTTTAAAAAATCGATCTTTACTGGTTTGCCATTTAATATATCTTTAATAAATTCTTCTTTTATCTCTATTGATTTAATCATTGAAAGCATATCGTAAGGATTTATATATTTAAAATTATTATTTTTTATATCCTCGATATTATATGCAGAATTAATATTAAAATTACCTATGCTGATCCTTTTTAAATCTTTAAGATATGCATAATAGCCTGTATCATTCCCCAGATCTCTGGCAATAGATCTTATATAAGTCCCGGATGAACAATTAATTTCAAGCGTTAAAATATTATTATTAAATGATATTATATTATTGGAAAATATTTCTACTTCTCTTTCTTTAATATTCACATTTTTATTTTCAATAGCAAGTTTATAAGCTCTTTTACCATTAACGTGGACGGCAGAGTAATCAGGTGGGATTTGTTTTATTTTACCGATATATTTTAAATTGCATTTCAATATTTTATCATAATCAATTTTACCATTAAAAGTCTTGATTATACTGCCTTCTGGATCATCGGTCGTTGTTTGCGCTCCAAAGTAAATTTCGGCAAGATATATCTTTGGCATATTTAAGATAAATTTTAATAATTTTGTTGATTTGCCTATGCCAATAATAAGTAACCCAGATGCATTTTTATCTAATGTACCGGCATGTCCTATTTTTTTAAGTTTTAAATATTTTTTGATTTCCGATATAGCGTTAAAAGAGGTTAGTCCTTTTTGTTTATCGAATAATAGGAAGCCGTCCTGTAAAATATCATTCATACTTACTGGTTATTTTGTTTATTTTCGTTTAATAAACGTTCTTTTGATAAAGCATCGAGGATTTTATCGACTTTATATGCTTGAGCCTCTTCTTCATCGTATCTGAATTCCAATTTTGGGGTATACTTTAAATTTATTTTTTCTGCAATGATTTTCTGAATAAAGCCGCATGCGCTGTTTAATCCTTTTATTGCAGTGTGCTTTTTTTCATTATCATTACCAAATGTTGTAAAGTATATATGAGCATAATGAAGATCTTTGCTTATTGTTAATTTTGTTATAGTTAAAAATTCTGGAACACGAGGATCTTTTATAAGTTTAGCTGATATTATCCTCATGATTTCTTCCTGAATTAATTTTTTAATCCTGTCAATTTTATATTTCAATACTAATTCCTCTTAATAATTTATTAAAATTTAAATTAAAAAAAATATCAATTTTGGGAAACAAATATAAGTTTATTAAAAATTATATTTAAATAAAAATATTTTATGAAATTATACTCTTGATTTAGTGCCCGGCATAAAAGGATATTTTTATTGAATATCTTCTATTTTCCTTGAGACTTCTTTTATTTCATAAGCTTCTAAAATATCGCCTTCTTTTAAGTCTTTATAATTTTCAAGACCAATACCGCATTCCATTCCTTCAAGTACTTCATCTACGTCATCTTTAAATCTTTTTAAAGTATTGATTTTCCCTGAGTATATTACAACATCTTCTCTTATTAATCTTATTAATGATTTTCGTTTTACTTTACCTTTTGTAATAAAACATCCGGCAATAGTACCTACTTTAGAAATTTTAAATATCTGTCTTACTTCTGCGGTGCCGAGTAATTCCTCTATTAGATCAGGTTTTATCATACCATTCATTGATGCTTTAATATCTTCGATTACATCATAAATTATATTATAACGTTTAATTTCAATTTTTTCTTTTTCAGCAAGTTCGCTTGCTTTTGCATTAGGTCTAACATGAAACCCAATAATTAATGCCTTACTTGCAACAGCAAGCATGACATCACTTTCATTTATTGCACCAACATTATAATATATTGGAGTAATTTTAATTTCTTTATTACTTAATTTTTCCAGACTATCTTTTATTGCTTCAACTGATCCTTGAACATCTGCCTTAATGATAATTTTTAATTCCTGTACTTCACCTTCTTGTTTTTGTGAGAGAATATCTTTTAATGAAATTTTCTTTACCGAAGTTGCTTCTTCCTGTCTTTTAAGCTCTAGTCTTTTTGAAGAAATTATTTTTGCTTCTTTCTCTGTTTTTGTAACATTAAAAGGATCGCCAGCATTTGGGGATTTTTCCATACCAGTAATTTCGACCGGTGTGGATGGCAGAGCAATATCGATTTTATTTCCTTTATCATCATACATTGCCCTTACTTTCCCTGCATAAACACCAGCTACAAAAACATCGCCGATTTTTAAAACACCTTTTAATACAAGTATAGTTGCAACAACACCGCGTCCAGGCTCAATTTTTGATTCTAGTACAAAGCCTGAAGCTCTTACCTTTTTTGATGCTTTCAATTCAAGCATCTCTGCCTGAAGTAATATTGATTCCAATAATTTATCTATACCTATTTTTTTTAAGGCACTAATTTCAACATACAAGGTATGACCACCCCAATCTTCAGGTAGTAAATCATACTCAGAAAGCTGCTGTTTTACCCGATCAACATTTGCTTCAGGTTTGTCAATTTTATTTATTGCGACAATAATAGGCACATTTGCTGCTTTAGCATGATTTATAGCTTCGATTGTCTGAGGCATGACTCCATCGTCAGCTGCTACAACAAGCACAACAATATCTGTAACATTTGCACCTCTAGCTCTCATTGTTGTAAATGCCTGATGTCCAGGTGTATCAATAAAGGTTATTTTTTCACCGTTTGGAAGTTTAACGCTGTATGCACCTATATGCTGGGTTATTCCTCCGGATTCCTGTGAAACAACATCTGTGGATCTTATTGCATCAAGGAGTTTGGTTTTGCCATGATCAACATGACCCATGATAGTTACTATAGGATATCTGTGCTCCATATCTTCGTCAAGCTCTTTTTCTTCTTCGATAACAGTCTCTTCATATAATGAAACCACTTTTACCTTGCAGTTAAATTCCGAACAAACGATTTCTGCTGTTGCTGCATCAATGGTGTCATTTATTGTAACCATTGTACCCAGTTCCATTAATTTAGCTATTATAACTTTAGCTTTTAAATTCATTTTTTTTGCCAGTTCACTGATAGTTATAACATCTATAATTTCAATTTCAGATGGTACAGAACTGGTTATTTCACTCTGTTTTTGTTTTCTTATATTGAATGCTTTCTGGAATTCTTCTTTTTTTTCTGATTTATTAATGAACGTTTCATTTTTTTTATTTATTTTTTTTCTGGATCTTTCTTTTTCATTTTTTTGTATACCGACTTTAGGCATTACACTTGGCTGTTGCTTATTGTTGTAATTATCTTTCCTGAAATTTTTGTTAAATGTCGGTATTTCTTTATCTTTAAATTTTTGATCCCCTTCATTCTTTTTAAAGAATATTTTTTTATGTTTATCATTGTCTGAAGGTTTATTTTGATAATTTTTTTGACCAGATTTTTTATTTTGATCTGTATAATTATTTTGAAATTGTTTAGGTTTAGTTACCTGTTGTTCTTTGATTTCGTGTTTTTGCGGAGTAATTTTTTTTTGCTCTGGTAGTTCTTCTTCTTTTGTTTTTGCTTTTTTAATGATTACTTTTTTTACTTTTTTAATTACCAGTTTCTTTTTAGAAGGTGTAGAATCTTTCTTTTTGATTAATTCGCCTTTTACATTATCATCATTCATTATTATTTATCTCCAATCTGATTGATTATATCATAATTAATAGAATTTAAAAGAATTATTTTTAATATACCGCCATTATATCTACATATCTGACTGACTTTTAAACTTTAAATATTATGTTAAAGTTTAATAGGCGGATAATATATTTGCTTTTAAAAACTTCTTGGAATATCAGTCTTCGCCATTAACCTCCGCATCTTCATCTTCATTATCATCATCTTCTTCAAATGAGATTTCTACACCACAGCTAGGGCAGGCTGTAGCATTATCAGGTATTTTGCCACCACAATTGGGGCATTCATAATAAACAATGCCATCCTGGACTTTTTTGTCTTCGATAACCTCTTCTTCATCATTTTCTTCAATGACAATTTCAAAGTTTTCATCAATATATTTTTTTAATGTCAAAGAAAGTTCTTCCGTAATTCCATTAAGTTTGATTATATCATCGTAGGTCAACTCGACCATTTGCTCTATTGTTGTGATATTATTATTTTTTAAAATATCTTTGATCTGATATGGTAATTCAAGACCATCGATTTCATTTTTACTGATATCTTCCTTAAATAAATCTTCGGCTTTTTGCATATGATCTTCTATGAGTTTCATTTCAATAGCTTGTTCAGTAGTTTTAACATCGATATTCCAATCTGTAAGCGCATTTGCTAGTTTTATATTTAGTCCCTTTTTACCTATGGCAAAAGAAAGCTGGCTTTCATCTACAATAGCAATTGCCTTTTTATTAGCTTCATCTGTTATTATTACAGAATCAACTTTTGCAGGTATCATTGCATTTGAAATAAATGCTTTGGCATCAATGGTATATTTTAAGACATCAATTTTTTCACCTTCAAGTTCTTTAATTATATTAACGATACGATTACCTTTTTGACCTACACATGCACCGACTGGATCGATTTCTTCTTTATTTGAATAAACCGCAACTTTTGTCCTGTATCCCGGCTCTCTTACTATCTTATGTATCTGTATTTCATTATCATAAATTTCGGGTATTTCAACTTCAAAAAGCCTTTTAATAAAATCAGGGCTAGTTCGTGATAATATTATGGTTATATTGCCTTTTTTTGTCTTTTTTACTTCATCAATAATTGTTTTAATTCTATCACCCTGCTGATAGTGTTCATGAGGCGCTTGATTCTTTTTTGGAAGAACTCCTTCATAATTTCCAAGATCAATGTAGATATTATCGTCTCTTATTCTCTGGATATATCCTATTATAAGTTCACCCTGTTTGTCCTTGAATTCAGAAAAAATGTTATTTTTCTTTAATTCTCTTAATCTTTGAAGAATAATTTGCTTAGCCGAATGAATTGCTATTCTACCAAAATCTTCTGGATTACATGGAACAAGCATCAAATCGCCTTCTTCAGCTTCGGAATTTATTGCCTTTGCTTCATCGATTGAAATTTCAAAAAGATCATCATCAACATTTTTTACAACTTCTTTTTTTGCAAACACGGATAAAACCAGTTCATCATCTCTTCGTATTACAAGATTCTCAGTAGTTCCGTAATACTTTTCAAAAGCCTTGGTAATTGCCGTTTCTACGGTATTCATAATTAAATCTTCACTTATACCTTTTTCCTGTTGTAACTCCCTGATTATAGTTGATAAATCGAATTTCATTCGTATCCTCCCATAAATTATCTGTATGTATTAAATTATCCATTTAATTTGGCATTTTTTATTTTTTCAATATTTATACTCTCTATTTCATTGTTATTGATGATCAAAACATTTTTATCGATCATTCCTTTTAAAATTCCTGTTTTTTCAGCACCGTCATCAAGAATAATTTTAATCAATCGTCCCTTAAAAATATCAAACTCTTTAATATATTTAAATGTCCTAAATAATCCCGGGCTTGAAATTTCAAGATTAAAACCAGACTTTAAACTTTCAATTTTTTCTATTAAAGGCTGTAGATTTCTTGATAAAGATTCTAAATCATTCAATCCGATACTTTCATTTTTATAAATATATACTATAATGTGTCTGTTTTTACCGCCCAATACATCTATATCCACAAGTTTAAACAATAAACTATTTATAGTAGGTTCAATTACGGATTCTATTTCCTTCACAATATTCATTTTAACTTTTTCTTTCATGATGTTTACCGAAAAAACAAAAAAGAGTCTCTTACAAGACTCTTTTTTAATTTTATTTTAAAATTATTTTTTATCTAAAATAGCAAATTTACAAAAAAAGTCAATAAATTATTGCATAAATTATTAAATTCATTTGAATGTAACTATCCTGTTTTTGCCGTTAACAATATTTTTGCTTGAACATTCGGGGCAGTTTTCTAGAGTATTACTTGATTTAATATCAGTATATCCACAGTCATTACAGTGAAATTTTTTTGCTTCATATAACGCTTTATCTGTAATTTCGATAAGAATATCAATAATCTTTGCTTTTTGATTTTCAATATAATTCCAATCAGCATTTTTTGAATTTTTAATCTCTTCGGGTCTAATTCCCCGAAGCTTGCTTCGCTATTATAAATAT
>CAZHHK010000027.1:0-29715 GCA_964531405.1 uncultured Spirochaetales bacterium
TTGAATATTTACAAATTTAGATAAATTTAGGCATATTTTATTAAAATTCAATTTATATTAATTAAATTTCATTTTTTCTTTAAATATCATTAAATTTTAACATATTACATTCTAAATATATGAATAATTATTGACTATATAACGATTTATTTCATAAAATTCAAAATTCATTTAAATTCAAATTTTTTAGGCAAAATTCAATCTATTTTAATCAAAAAAAGGCGTTATAGACTTTTTTGGATATTGTTGTCTCTTTAAAAAAATATTCACTGTTGCCTGGCAATATTAGTTATTATCTAATTAATTTTTAATCATTTTATATAAAATACTCAACAATCAATTTAAGGAGGACATTTTGAGCACATAGATCTAAATAGAGTTGTACTTAAGTATCTGTCTCCTCTGTCAGGTAATAGTGCTACAATTGTCCCTGTTTTTATCGAATCCGCAATCTTTAATGCACCTGCAACACTTGCACCACTAGACATTCCGACAAAAAGCCCTTCATACTTAGCCAGTTTTCTAGCTATATCAAAAGCCTCATCATCCTCAACAGTCAATTTATCATCAAGCTTTGATGAATCATAAATTTTAGGCACAATTGCCTCTTTCATATTTTTTAAGCCCTGAATTTTATGACCTACGACAGGTTCTACTCCAATTATTCTGATATCTTTGTTTTTTTCTTTTAAAAATTGAGATACTCCCATTAAAGTACCTGTTGTACCCATACCAGCAATAAAAATATCGATATTCCCTTTTGTTTGTTTGAATATTTCAGGTCCTGTTGTTTCATAATGCGCTAAAATATTAGCCGGATTACTAAATTGATCCGGCATGAAATAAATTTCAGGATTTTCCTTCAATATGCTGTGAGCCTTTAATATGGCTCCATCGGTACCCTTTTCAGGAGGCGTTGTAATAATTTCAGCGCCAAACGCTTCCAATATATGTCTACGCTCAATACTGACGCATTCAGGAACACATAACTTAACCCTGTATCCTCTGCTTGCTCCAATCATTGCCAGGGCAATACCAGTGTTTCCAGAAGTCGGCTCAATAATAATTTTATTTTTATCAACTAATCCTTCTTCCTCTGCTTTTTTAATCATATATTTAGCTGTTCTATCCTTAACCGAGCCTCATGGATTTGCACCTTCAAATTTACAAAATATTTTTATTTTTGAATTTTTATCATTCAAATGTCTTAATTCTATTAATGGAGTATTCCCTATGCAAGACAGTAAATCCATAAAGCACCTTTATTTTTTGTTATACATATAGCATTTTATTTATAAATAGTTAATAGATATAGTCTATATTCGATAATTACCCCGGATACCTGCTTTGCAATCATGATTATATATATAGAATATATAAAAATCATTTTCTATTTTTATTATCATTTACGATTTATAAACTTTTTGTTATATTTTGAATTATATGACAAGTAACAAGATAGATAGTATTGTAATAGTATGTTCCGGCGAAGATTATAATATTAAAAAGTTAAAACAATATTGCTCCAGAGCTCAGTACATTATCGCTGTTGATAATGGATTAGCACTACTGAATAAAATAAAAATTAAGCCAGATTTGATAATAGGTGACCTTGACAGTGTCAATAAAAAGCTATTAGATAAATATAAGTATATAACTATAGAAAAATACCCTGCTGACAAAGATTTAACCGACTCTGAACTGGCAATTTTAAAAGGACAAAGTTTAAATCCAAAAAATATATATCTATTTGCAGCCACAGGTAGTTATTTTGATCATAGTTTTGCGAATGTTATTAATATATTTAAGTACAGATGCAGCACAAATTTTGAAATTATTACGAATAATTCAACAATTTACCCGATATTTAAAGAAAAAACTATTACTGGCAGAAAGAATCACAGATTTTCAATATTCCCAATAACAGACGTATATAATTTCAGCATGAAGGGAGCCAAATATACTTTTAATGATAATAAAAAACATCTTTATATTTATGATTATAGCATCAGTAATGTAATTATTAGTGATAATTTAAATATAAAATTTAGAAAAGGGAATTTATTCCTTGTTTTATATGATAAAGGTTTTAATTAAAAAATCATAATTTTATGGAAAACAAAAAACACAAATTGTTAATTTTAGGGCATTTAATTAAAAATATAAACCTGCTTTTTATCGGTTTTTCCTTATTCAAACTCTTTTTAATATTTTTATATTTCATAAGCGGCTATGAATATTTCCTTATTTCATCAATAAAACTTATCCTTAGATTCATCATTTCCAACGATATAGTTCTGTTATTTCTATCCATTGCCAATATAATTACATTCAATAAATTCAACAGGTCAAAAGTTATAAAAATTTTTATATTATTAGCTTCGATAGCTTCTATTGTGTTTTGTTTTGTCACAGTTATTTCATCATTACTGGTTCTCGCAATAATTTAATTTTTTTCTTCTATTATATTAGATGTTATACTGACACTTTTATATGATATAACTTTGGCGTTTTAGTATACTAAAAATACAACACTAGCGAATAATTTAAAAAATATATAAATTTTTATTGCATTTTATAATAATTAAATTATAATACCAAATGGATACCTTTGTTTAAGGTATTCAAAACTCATTTCATTATAAAGTGGGAGGAATAAATAAAATGCAGGCAAGTGATGCGGCGGCGACTATTAAAAAAAGAAATAAGGAGGCAACAAGAGAAAACATAGCTTTACTCTCTGGTGACTCAGAGGAAGACGAACCTGGTGGTCAGATACACCAGTATAGGATAGATTACGCTCAAAATTATGAGTGTGATTCATTATTTATCTTAAAAAAGTATTTTCCAAATGTTAGTATCCAGGATTGGAATAACTGGCAATGGCAGATAAAGAATTCTATCACTACTTATGAACAATTAGATAGCATTTTTAACTACAAATTTACTTCTCTAGATATAATCGAAAAAAAATTACCATTCAGGATTACTCCTTATTACGCAGGCGTATGCCTTAACTCAAAAAAACTTGAAAAAGCGGTAATTCCATCGTTACAGGAGATGATTTGCTCTCCTGGAGAGTCATGCGATCCTCTTCATGAAGAAGACGATAGCCCTGTACATAGCTTGGTTCACAGATATCCCGACAGAGCTTTATTTTTAGTAACTTCATTTTGTTCTACAAATTGTAGATACTGTACCAGATCAAGGATTGTAGGTAATAACGAATTCAACAAGAAAAGAAGGGACGAGTGGGATAAAGCCATTGAATATATACAAAACACACCTCAAATCAGAGATGTGATTATTTCGGGTGGTGATCCGCTGACATTAACGGATGATTCTTTAGAATATATCTTATCCAGATTACGAGCAATCCCTCATATCGAGATGCTTAGAATAGGTACAAAAGTACCCGTAGTATTGCCTATGAGAATAACTAAAAATCTGATTAGAATATTAAAAAAATATCATCCTTTATATATGAGCATCCATTTTACACATCCTGATGAATTGACTCCTGAAGTAAGAAAAGCATGTAATATACTCTCAGATGCAGGTATTCCTTTAGGATCTCAAACTGTTTTATTAAAGGATATAAATGATAATCCGGAAACTATGAAAGATTTATTTCATGGATTGTTAAAAGTTAGAGTTAAACCTTACTATTTATATCAATGTGATCCTATAATCGGCTCATCCCATTTCAGAACTCCGGTAAGTAAAGGCATTGAGATTATCGAAGCATTAAGAGGGTGGACATCGGGTTATGCAATACCCCAATACGTAATCGACGCTCCTGGAGGAGGCGGCAAAATACCATTGTTGCCTGAATACTATCAAGGAAAGGATATAAATGGCAATATTGTATTACGAAACTACGAGAATAAGAAATATTATTACTATGATTTAGGATAATACTTTTAATTATAAATCACACAAGGGGCTTATAATAGCCCCTTGTCCTCATTTAAAATTCAAAACATACATTTTATTAAGGAATTAAACAAATGCTGGTTGGTTTAACATACGACTTAAGAGATGATTATCTTAAAGAAGGCTTTACCGAAGAGCAGACTGCCGAGTTTGACAGAGAGTCCACCATAAAAGCTCTTGATGATGCAATAAAATCAAACGGATATACAACCGAACGAATCGGCAATATAAAAGCACTAACAAAAAAATTAGCAGATGGTAGGAAATGGGATCTGGTTTTTAATATATGTGAAGGACTCTACGGGAAATATTCCAGGGAATCTCAAGTACCCGCACTGCTTGATGCATACAATATCCCATATACATTTTCTGACCCTTTAATGATAGCTGTATCTTTAAAAAAAGACTTAACAAAAATAATCGCACAAAGCTTCGGTGTTAAAACACCTGCCTTTGCAGTTATAAACACTAAAAATGATATTGATAAAATAAATCTGGAATATCCTCTTTTTGTAAAGCCTATCGCAGAGGGGACAAGCAAAGGTGTAACATCCAGATCAAAAGTCTCAAATAAACAGGAGTTGCATGACTCCTGTATCGAATTACTCGATAGATTTAATCAACCCGTACTTGTAGAGACCTACTGTACTGGCAGGGAATTCACATGTGGGATTATAGGCACAGGCGAAAACGCACAATATATCGGTTCGTTAGAAGTAGTTTTAAAAGGCAGTGCAGAAAAAAATGCTTATACTTATAAAAACAAGGAAAATTGTGAAGAATTAATTGAGTATAGACTTTTGACAGATGATTCTTTGAATGAAAAAATCAAAGCCCTCACCCTAAAAATCTGGAATATATTTGGTTTCCGAGATGCAGGAAGACTTGATTTTATGATCGACTCTAATGGAGAACTGAATTTTATCGAAGCAAATCCTCTTGCTGGACTTCATCCAGAACACTCGGATCTACCTATACTCTGCAGCAAAGCCGGTATTAAATACAATGATTTAATTGGCAGAATAATAAAATCTGCACTACAGCGAGCTGCCAAATGAAAAATAAAGCAGTAATTCTTGCAGATGTTATAAGCAAAGACCCCCGTGTTAAATTAACAAAGGAAGTAGAAGATAATCTTGTACAAGTCGAAACGATTCATAAAGCGTTAAAAGATCTGGGGTATGATGTCCTACGAATTGAATTCTCAAAAAATCTTAATTATTTAAAAAGTATGTTTGACAAGAGCAAGCCTCTTTTTGTCTTTAATCTCGTTGAGGAAGAAGAAAACATTGCAATAGCTCCAATTTTTCTTGAAAACTGCGGGGTCCTTCATACGGGCTGCCCGGGTTATACAATACAGTTAACAAACAACAAAATTCTTTTTAAAGAAATTTTCAGATTTATTTTTGAATACTACAACATAAATCTCCCATCTTATGTTTTTATAAATAATACTACTCACTTTAAAGAAAGCACAAGATACATTATAAAGGCAATCGATAAAAATTCATCAATTGATATGGATGATAATGCAGTTATCATGCCTAAATCAAAAGATCACCTTATTGAAATACTTGAACAAAAAAAGATTAAAACAGGAATCAAATTTTTTGCCGAAGAATTTATAGATGGAAGGGAATTCAATGTCCCTATTTTAAACGGTGAAATTTTACCAATATCAGAAATTGTTTTTAAGGATTATCCTCCTGATAAAGTTAAGATCGTTGGTTATTCTGCAAAATGGGACAATGATTCATTTGAATATACAAATACTGTCAGAAATTTTAAATTTGATGAAAGAGATTCACAGCTTATCGATAAAATAAAAGAAATATCATTAATTTGCTCTGATAAATTGATGATAAACGGATATCACAGACTTGATTTTAGAGTCGATAATAATAACACGCCTTACCTACTTGAAATAAATGCAAATCCATGTTTGTCAAAAGATGCAGGATTTTATGCCTCATGTAAAGAAAAGGGCTATTCATATAACCAAATGATAAATCAAATTATTAATGAGATGTATCATTATTCAAAAAATGATAATAAAAACATTTTAGCAAAGGTATAATTTATGGAAATAGATTTTAACAAAATTACAATCAGGGACACAGTTAAACAAAACGATGTCGAAGTCATCAGGGAAATCACCGAATCCACAGGATTCTTCCCTGAGGATGAAGTAAAAATTGCCGTTGAATTAATAGAAGAACGTCTTCAAAAAGGATTAGACAGCGGATATCTTTTTAATTTTCTGGAATACAAAGGCCGTGTTATAGGATACACATGCTTTGGTCTTATCCCCCTTTCACATATAAGCTATGATCTTTACTGGATCGTTATTCACAACGATTTTAGAAATAAAGGATTAGGCAAATATTTGATGAAAAAAATGGAAGATTATATTAAAGCTGCAGGTGGAATACAGATCTATGTGGATACATCATCTAAAAAGCAATATCTTCCAACACGGAAATACTATAAAAAATCCGGTTATAAGCAAATAGCTTTTTTTAAAGACTTCTTTGACTATGGTGACGGCAAAGTTGTTTTTTATAAAAAATTAAAATAATCAAGATTTTTTAAAGTTAAAACTCTTCCTTTATAAACTTGGCGAGATCTATAAGAATTTTTTTAAGGAGAAGGCGAAAAAATGACTATGGCAAAAGCAAAAATAGAAGATCTTCCTGAAATTTTACAACTGCAAAAACTATGTTATCAGGAAAATGCTAAACGATATAACGATTATAACATACCGCCTCTTACTCAAACTCTTGAAGAATTAAAAAATGAATATAGTAATTCAATAATATTAAAAGCCGAAGAAAACTCAAAGATTATAGGCAGTATAAGAGCTTATGAAAAAAATAATATATGCTATATCGGCAGAGTAATTGTGCATCCTGATTATCAAAACAGAGGCATAGGCAAAAAAATGATGGCAGAAATCGAAAGCAGATTCCCCCAAGCAAAGAAATTTGAATTGTTTACTGGTTATAAAGATGAAAAAAATATTTACTTCTATACAAAACTAGGATATAAAATTTTTAAGGAAGAATCCCATGGAGATAATCTAAAATTTGTATTTTTAGAAAAAACAAATAATTAATCTTCTATTGTCTTACAATATTTCCAGACGAATCGATATACCAGACTGTAGTTAATCCTTTTTCAATATACAAAAGCTTATTTTTATCTTTTTTGGAATTAAATGAATTATATTCACCTTTAAAATCTATTGCTATATCATAATAACCGGTATCAAGATTATTTACTTCATAATAATCATTTTTTGCTACATTAATACTTTGCACTGTTGGATAAAATTCACCTTCAGGAGCAATCCAGATAAACTCGACTACCTTATCTGAATAATTTATTATTCTAAATCCTCCCGTTTGTCCTTTGAAAGCGGATTTACAACCAAAAATAACATTTATAATTACTATAAGCAATAATATTCTTTTCATACCATATAAATTATATCAATAAATATAAAAAAAACAACACTAATGTTACTTTTTGACATTTTTTTTAAAAATTAACCTAGATACTAATTACCTTATATAATATATATTTATATCGTTATATAAAAAATCAATAGCTAGAAATTTTTAATACATTTTTTTAGTTCTCATAATCTTTTTTCTTCGTTTTCTTTCCATTTTCTTTAATCTTTCGTGCTTTTCAACAGCCGGCTTAGCATAATATCTTCTTTTTTTAACTTCCAAAAGAATACCTTCTCTGTCAACCGTTTTTTTGAATCTTTTAATCGCTTTTTCGATATCTTCGCCTTTATAAGTTACAATTTCTGCCAAGTTTAATTACCTCGCTAAAAATTTTTAAATTTTAACTATGCTTAATCCATAAGCATTTATATCATTGTTCTCTAAAAACAATCCTGCCTTTAGTCAGATCATAAGGAGAAACTTCGACTACAACGGAATCACCAGGTACTATACGAATATAATATTTTCTCATTCTACCGGATAATTGAGCCAATATTTCATGACCTGACTCCGTTTTAACTGTAAACATAGCATTAGGTAATGCTTTAACTACCTTGCCTTTTACTTCAATCGGTTCTTCTTTTGCCATAATTCTCCCTTATTTTAAGGAATTTAAATTCAATTTATCCTCTTGTCAAGATATTTATTAAAATCTTATTTTTTTTTCTTCCCAGCCAATTTCTTAAGTTGCTTCTTGGAAAGAACCACATTATCAATAACTTTTTCTCCAATATTATTTAAGTTATTAGTTGATTCCGAACTCATATCATTATTGTTGATATTATCTTCTTTTATATCTTGCTTTTTCTCAACAATTACAGTTTTTTCTTTTTGTTCAAGAGCTTTAATTCTTTCTTTTTCTTTTTTATTACCAAAAATATCATCCCATGAATCAACCAACGGAGCAGCTATAAATATAGATGAATATGTTCCTGTAACGATACCTACAATAACCGATACGGCAAACCCCTGGATTATCGGACCACCCCATACAGCAAGACCTAAAGCAGCTAAAAATGTAGTGAATGAAGTAATAATAGTCCTGCTCAGCGTCTGATTAATTGAGCTGTTAATTATCATTTTTGGTGAAAGATCTTTCATAATACCCATATTTTCTCTTATTCTATCATAAACAACTATAGTATCATTGATAGAATAACCAATAATAAAAAGAACAGCACCTAAAATTGTATAATCAAATTCGATCTGCATGAATGATATAAAACCAAGCATAACAAGTGAATCATGGATCAAAGCAAGAATAGCGCCTACGCCAAATTTGAATTTAAATCTGAATGTTACATATAAAAGCATTATTAATAGTACAAATAATACTAAAAAAACAGCCTGAAGTCTTAATCCGGCGGAGTAAGAAGGAGAAATTACACTTTGACTTTCTTTTACTACGTTTTGTAAAACTCTTTTATCTGTAGTTTTTTCCTCTTCAATTTCACCGGTAATTTTTGTATCTTTATATATAGAATTAGCCTTGGCAAGCTCTGTACCCGTTAAAATATATTTACCATCGGTTATTCCCATTTTACTATTTATTTTATCAAATAACTTTTTAATACCATCTTCAAAATATTTAGAAGCAGTCATATCCGGATTAGAATTTATAATTTTCTGCGCATTTTGGTCTATCATCGTTTTAATTAGATATGATTCTGACTTGCCAATTCTTTTATTTTCAGGAATAATAATTCTCTGAACATTGTTTCCCAGTCCAGACTCAATGGCAAGCTGTCTTATCTCTTCCTGAGATATACCTGAATAAACCGTAATTTGATTTACAAGACCTCCTTGAAAATCTATAGATAAATTCAAACCCAATGGAGTTAACAAGCCTAAATCGAGTTTCTTATTACCCGTTAAATATCCTCCGAATAAATACCATTGCCCGAGCAAGATCACCAAAATTGATATTATATAGCAAAATATTCTTAATTTTATAAAATTGATGTTATTTTTCATCTTAATCATCTCCCTCTAAAAAACGATACCATTTTTAAGGATTTGAAATCTATGTATCTGGTTATTGTATCAAAAATTACCCTTGTAACAAATAAAGCAGTAAATAATGACACCACAATACCCAAACAAAGAGTAACGGCAAATCCTTTCACAGGTCCAGTACCAAACAACGTTAAACCAATACCAGCTGCAAAAGTAGTAATATTAGCATCCATAATTGTCCAAAACGCTTTTTCATATCCCAGTTGCATAGATGTTTTAAACGTTTTACCTGACCTAAATTCTTCAACCACTCTTTCAAATATAATAACATTGGCATCCACCGCCATACCTATTGTCAAAATGATTCCTGCTATACCAGGTAATGTTAATGTACCATGGAATAAAGCCATACCGGCCATTAAAAGAACAATATTTAAAGCAACGGCAATATCGGCAATAAATCCACCAAAACTATAATATAAAATCATAAAAATTATAACAAATATTGATCCATATAAAGCAGCCCATAAACCTTTTTCTATAGTGTCTTTACCAAGAGAAGCTCCTACCGTATGCTCTTCCGATATTTCAAGAGGAACATCCAGGCTTCCTGATCTCAAAATCAACGCTAGATTCTGCAATTGACTTAATGGTGCATTTCCTAAAGTAATCTGGCTTCGTCCATGTGGAATTTTATCTTTAACAAGTGGATGCTCCAGTATAACATCATCAAGAATAATAGCTATCTCATCTTGATTCTTTGCAGCAATCTCTGTCACATTTGCCCATTCTTTAGTATCTTCAGGACCAAGCTCAAATGAAATTACATAATGACCAAATTGATCCTGTTGTACACCTGCATTCAATATGTCAATCTTATCGCCGAGAACCGATTCCTTTTTAACAGCAAGCATTCTCGAGGTTTCACTTTCAATACCGAATTTATCCTTTTGAGATATATTCAAAACTTCTATATCAGGCACCTGTTGCTGTAATATAGCCATATATTCAGGCAAAAGTTTCTTGTCGCCGCCTATAATCGATTTTCCCTGTGCCGCTGCTTCCATATATAATTTATTTAAAGCAGCAGAGCCCTCTTTTGAAACAACTTTAAACTGTAAAACACCTACAGTTTCTATAATTTGTCTTAATTCGGTTGCTTCCTTAACACCGGGAAGATTTATAACTATCTTTTCTTGATCCCTCAATTTTTGGATTGAAGTTTCTGATATACCATATTTATTTATTCTGTTTTCAATCTTTAATACAGCACTGTCAAGCATTTTATTTTTTTCATCCTTTGTAATCCCATTAGGATACTTTTTTTTAACCGAAGGATGATCGTAATTTAATGTAACAACAACATAAGCACCGCCCTGAAGATCAAGACCAAGTTTTAAAATATTTTTCTTGATTTTTGCTTTTTCATTAAAATCAGCAATATAATAATCTTCCATTACTGTAGAAAAAAACTGATCGACATTTTTTTGTTTTTCCTTTACTTCAAGAAGAATATTATTCATTTCCTGATATGAATAGCTTTTTTTTATTTCGTATGCTTTCTTCAAAGCCATTTTATCCTTTGGATTATTCTTGTTATAATTTTTTATCTCTTCATTATCTCTATTTATTAATTTATTAACCGTTTTTAATTCTGCAATAAATTTATTGTTAATTGTCTTGATTAACTCCTTTGAAAGTTTGCCTTCTTTTAAATCTGTCATCGAAGCTTCAACTTTTTTAGCAACTTCCAGCTTTAAATTTTCCCCTGAGAGACTAGCATCATTTTTATCTTGCTGGGTGTATAAAAAATACCATTTTATTGTAGGCACCAAAAAATACCCACCGAATATCAAACAGAAAATCAATATGAAATATCTTGTTCTTAATTTCATTTTCATAAAATTACTCCAAAGTACTTTAAAACGATGATTTAATAATTCAACTTACAGAATTATTTTTATTTTTTACCGAAACCAAAAAACGATTTTTTTTCTTTTGGGGCTTGTTCAACATTTTTATCAACTTGCTTTGTTTTAGCAGGCTGATCCACAACGACTCTTGATATTGCATTCCTATCAAAAGTGATCTCTGTGTTGGCATCAACTCTTAATGTAACCTCATTTTCTTTTGTCGAACTTACCTTGCCATGAATTCCGCCAATAGTTATTACTTTATCGCCTTTTTTAAGGTTATTTAACATATTTTGCAAATCTTTTCTTTTCTTTGACTGCGGTCGTATGAATAAAAAGTAATAAAAAACAATAAAAGCGCCTAAAATTGCTAACATCTGCCAAGGAAAGGCCGCCTGCGGTTGCGTCTCTAAAATCATTGAGTTTATAAAATTCATAACTATTTTTCCTTAAATATATAATTAAATTTTAAGAATTGTTAAAATATCATTTATAAAAATTAAAGTCAAGTATTTCTATGAGCTATTCAGAAATTCCTCTTGCCAGAGGATTAAGCTCGTAAGTAATATCTAATAAGGCTCTAACAAAAACCACAAAGGTGTAATTTAATGTTGCTTTTATTAAAATCAGTAATATTAAGCTAAATTTATATGGTCCCCCTTAAACTCAAATAAGCCTTGTAAAAAATTCTATTTCAAGGATACCTATACAAAACAGATAGACAACTTTTAAATATAAATGTAAAAAAAAAGATAAATAATTGGATTTTTAGGCAAATTTACTGTATTTTCTTTTGATATTTATAATCATATATAAATGGAGTAATATGAAAAGAAAATATATTTTTACTATTTTTTTATTTGTTTTGTTATTTTCATGCAGTACACTTAATTACAATATAAGGACATCATTAAAAAATCAAATTAATGAACATATTCTTGAAATCATCTTAAAACAAGCAAATGATTTAGTCGGCAAAAAAGCCTATGATATAATTGTAGTAAATAATAAAAAGTTTAGACTCGACTGTATTGGCACTGTAAGTGCGATATTTTATTCTGCTGGTATAGATATAACAAAATATTTTTATAAATATGATGGCGGGGGTGTGAAAAGATTTTATTATACTTTAAAAGACAATTGCGCTTTATATAAAAAAACAAAACCCGAAATAGGAGATGTAATCTTTTGGGATAATACGTGGGATAGCAACAATGATGGAAAACTCGGCAATGATTATATGACACATGTAGGGATGATAATGTCAATCGATGATGACGGAACAATCAATTTTATCCATGCAAATTATGTAAAAGGCATAATTATCGAGCAAATGAATCTCGAAAATCCAACAGAATACAAGGATAAAAATGGGAAAATTATCAATTCACCAATGTATATAAATTCTTCGTTAAAAGTTCACCCCGACCATTGGCTTTCAGGCGACCTGTTTAATCATTACGGCGCTGTTTTAAAAATAAAAGAAATATTTTAAATTCATCTCAGATCGTTTTTTATCTTGTTTAACTCATCATCAATATTCATATTCTTGAAAACTTCATTTGATTGCGGATTATCATCGTTTGTTATTGATTTTAACTGCTCAAGTAAAATATTTGCTTTATCCAGCTCAACTTCATTTTTATATGTACATATTAATTTATTAAACGAATCTTTTAAAAGATCCACTTTTAGTTTTAAACTATTAATTTCTTCCTTATATTTAATTTCTTTTTCACCAAATTTTTTTAATTCTTCCGATGCTATATTGACTAAATCCTGCCTGTTGTTTTTTTGAGCCAGATCCAATCTATCGCTCCACATGGATTTATCTTTCGCAAACTGTACAAGTTTGTTTTCAAGTTCTTTTATATTGGCAATAAACCCTGTAACATATTTTAATGCTTGCTCTGGAGTCATTTCACTTAAATCTGTATTCAAATTTCTTTCAGAATGAACATCTAAATTGTCATTTATATCATCGCTCATTTTTTAACTCCTTTTTAAATTTACTTTCAAAATTATATAATTAAAAAGTTTATTTTTGAATATTTTTTAAAATTTATTCTTTTTTGATATAATAAATTAAATAAAAATTTTAAGCTCTGACCCCAATAATAGGAGGAGTAACTATGACAATAAGAGGAATAGGTAAAAGGTTAGAATATATTGTAGCCCCCTATGCAGTAATTACTATCATTTTAACTTATGTTTTTTATCCGATATTCAGTTTTAAAGTTACCAATTACATTAGATTATTAATACCCGGAATATTATTATTAACAACAGGACTCTCTTTGCATATAATAGCAGCATATCAGATGATTAAAGGCTTTACAAACAAAAAGCTCGTTACCAATGGGATGTTTGCAATATCACGCAACCCAATGTACAATACAATTATCTTTTTGATTATTCCCGGCATAAGCCTTTTAATAAATTCATGGCTTGCCATAACATCCTCTGTGCTAATGCTTGTGCTTTTTTTGTTATTCATAAAAGAAGAAGATCAATATTTAACTGAAAATTTCAAAGAAGAATATCTAAAATACAAAAAAAAAGTAGGTTTGTTTCTGCCGAAAACCATTAATTTCAAACAATAGGAAATTTTTGTAAGACAAAATACTTTAAGTATCGCCCTTCAGGAAAATTAAGGTTGTAGGAATGGTCTAGTGGCTGGAGTTTAGACTCAAGCACTTTGATCTGGCATCCTGTATTAATAGCACTTTGATGAAGTATTTTTATAAACGTTGTCTCATCTATATGAGTAGTACAGGAGCTTGAAACAAGAATACTGTAATCATCAAGTTTTTCTAAAGCTTTAGAATTAATCGTTATGTAAGCTTTAATTGCATTTTTTAACTGTTTGCGATTTTTTGCGAATGACGGAGGATCGAGTACAATAACATCAAAATCGCCTTTTTTTAAATTTTTTAAATAATCAAAAACATCAACTGCATGGAATTCGTGTTTATTTGTGTCAAAACCATTAAGAATAAAATTCTTTCTGGCAAGTTCTATCGCAGGTTTTGAAATATCTACACTCGCAACTTTACTGGCAACACTAGCGGCATATACAGAAAACCCTCCTGTATAAGAAAAACAATTTAATACATTCTTGCCTTTACAATAATTAATCAACGCAAGGCGATTTTGCCTTTGATCAAGGAAAAATCCAGTTTTCTGACCATGAATCACACTAACCATGAATTTAAAACCATTTTCCATGATTTCTACTTCATTAATCATTTTGCCATATAACAGCATGCTAGATTCTTTATCTAGACCTTCCTTTAAACGAACGCCAGTATCGCTTTTTTCATAAATCATTACTGGCTTAAAAACTTCGATCAATGCCTGCACGATCAACTGTTTTAATTTTTCTATTCCGAGTGTATGAATCTGCATGATAATACAATTGTCATATTTATCAACAACTAACCCGGGAAGATTGTCGCTCTCTCCAAAAACAACTCTATAGGCATTTGTATTATCTAAGAATTCTTCCTTAGATTTTTTTAATTCAACAAAACGTTTTATAAAAAAATCTCTATCAATATTCACATGTTTAAACGAAAGTATCCTTATGGCAATATCGGTACTATTGTTATAATATCCAATTCCAAGAAAATCATTTTGAGAGTAAACCGAACAGATATCTCCTTTTTTAATATTACTGTCAATTCTTTCAATCGCACCAGAAAAACACCACGGATGACCTTCTTTTAAATTTTTTGCTACCTGCTTCTTTATATATACTCTTTTATAATTTTCGCTCATTAAAATTTTTACCTTTATATACCCTCATTTTCTTCTATGAATTCAAAACCAAGTGAGACCTTTATAGGCCGGTTTAATAGGGAAAGCCTCACAACAGCTCTCTGTTTTCGTCTATCTACGGATTCTATTGTACCTTCAAACTCTTTTAACGGTCCAGATATTACTTTAATTTTTGAGCCATCTTTTATTACTTTTGAATACCCGATAAACCCATCTTTTGTTATTTTAAGGATAAGTTCTTTTTCTTCCTGCATTATTTTTTTAGGCAAATTGATCCCCCCTATAAATTTTACTGCTCCGGGAATGTTTAAAATGTTTTTTGCATCGTTAACATCCCATTTACCCAATATAAACATATAGCCAGGGTATAAAGGAGAAATCACTTCTTTTGTTATTTTATTCTTCTTAATTTTAATTTTTTTTCTCGGAAGATAAGATTTTAATGAATTGAGTCCGATTTTTTTAATTGCTTCTTCTATTTTAAATTCCCTGCCGCCAAGAGTTTGAAGTACATACCAGTTTTCTGTTAAAAATTTACTCAATGATTTCCCTTGCATCTGTTTTAGGAATGATTAATATCAAATCATTGATTATTTAACAAGTATATTTTTTTCATCCAGTTTTTTGTTGTTGTTTTCTACCAACTGAATTCTATAATCGCCTTTTTTTAGGTTAATCTTATAAACCTTAATATCATCAAAATAAATTTTTTTAACCAGAATGTTTTTGCTATTTATTACATTGACATTTAATTTAGTCGTATTTTTATCGGATTTTACCTGTATATAGATGTTTTCATCTTCAATGAATTCTTCAGAAATATTAAACACAATGTCTTTATAAGAATACTTACCGATAAAAATTCTTGGTTTTGGATTTTCAAAGTCTTCTTTTTTATAAGGTGGTAATTTAATAAACCTTTTTGCAAATACAAACCTCTTTTTGTAATAGCTTTCATTCAATGAGCTTTTTATTACTCCAGTTAGTTGACCTGCCGATGCCGCATGTACGAATTTATTGTTGAATATATAAATCCCTTCATGGCTTATCTGATCGCTGATTTTAAAAAAAAGCACATCCCCAGGCTGTAACTCATCTTTTACCAGTTCTCCAAGCTCTTTTTGCTCTGATACCCTTTTAGGCAACTCAATATTAAATACTTCCTTATAAACCTGAGCAACAAAGCTCGAACAGTCGATCCCATCTTTTGTTTTACCTCCTAATAAATAACGAGTCCCATACCAATCTTCGATCGATTTAAAAAGCATAGCAACTATTTCTTTTCTCGATTGCTGAGAATTAAGATTAATTAAGGGTATAAAAATAAATAATATTAAAATTATTTTCTTCATAATATAGTTTTCGGATAAACCTTTGATTATTTAAAATAATTTTATAAATATGTAAATTCAAAAAATTTAAAAATTCTTCTTATCCCATAGCACTTACTATAAATTAATTAACCTTAAGGAGCGGATAAATATAATATAAATATTATATAAAAATTTCTATAATTTATTACATGTACAAAATAAAACTTTATATGAAACAATAATTTTATCATCAGAAAGACTATAATTATTTTGGTAATTCTTAAGCATTTTCCTCATTACATTCAATTTAACATTTTTATCACTAAAATGAGAAGCTCCGATTGCTCGTAATTCTTTAAGGAATTCCAAAGGCGTATTATAAAGCAACTGATAATCTTTGACATCAAAAACTCTTATTTTAAAATTTGCTTTAATAAGATTATCACGGATAGCGTCAGGAGAATGAAAATCTAAAACATGAGTTTCGATAGGGAGACCCAATTGTTTATAAGAGAGATTAAACGATTCGATTAGTTCGGTAAAAGTCCCTTTAATAAATACTGCGAAAGCAAAAATACCGGCTTCCTTTAAGCCTGTATGAATTTTATTAAAATTTTTATCTAACTTTTTAAACCACTGAATCACGGCGTTGCTTGCAATAAGATCAAAAGAGGATTGAAATTTGTATTCTTCAAAGTCACTTTCAATAAAATTGATTTTCAAATTATTAATTTTACCCTGCGTTACTTTAATCATGTTTGAAGAAATATCATTAAGGCACAAGATTTCAGGATTATAGTTATAAAGCAGTCTGGAGAGATGCCCAGTGCCACAGCCGATTTCAAAAATAGATTTAAAAACGGCTCCGGTCTTTTTTATATACTCAAACAGTTTTTCTGCCATTACTTTTTGCATATAAGAATGCCCGTCATAAGAATCAGCATGGGAATTAAAATTATTCTTCATTATCTCGTTGTACACAAAAAATCCTTCCATTCATCGGCACATAATTTGGGGTTTTCTAAAAACAAGGAATGTCCGCCGTCAATAGCTTTCAATGTTGAGTGCTTTAATAAACCGTCTAAAATTTCGGCTCCTTTTAAGGGAGTAATGACATCACTTTTGCCTTGAAATATATACACGGGTATATCTATTTTATCTACATCGTTTAACAAGTCAATCGAGCCAAGTTCATTTAGTCCGTTTAAAAGGATGTTTTTATCAGGCATATTGCCGATTAATATTTCCAGATATTTACTATTTTGAGGGACTTTATCCAGAATGGTTTTATAAAAATCATTCATCACGATTTCAGGTTTTATTTTTATCATCCTTATCATCTGTTCGAGTTTTTTTTGCTGTATCCCGTTTTCATAACCCGGTTTCTCGCAAAATCTTGCAGTAGCTCCTGTTAAAAAAATCGATCTTATTTTACCCGGATTATCAATGGTCCATTTTAATGCAAACAGCGATCCCATTGACCAGCCAAATAAATTTATTTCGGTTTCATCCTTTGAAATATCGTTTAGCTTATCATTAATTTCTTTGTATGTGTTTGATGAATTATCCAGACAGACGACATCATCGATATTCTTTATAAAATCAGAAAACAATTCTTTAGTAACTGCAAATCCTGGAATTATAACATTCATAATGCTTTTCCCTCTGCAAACCAGTCTTTAACGGCATTAAAAAGATTTTTAATATCATCCTCGGTGTGATAATAGGCAACCGAAAGTCTTATTCTAGACAAATTTTCAGGTACGGTCGGAGGTCTTATTGCAGGGGCATAAAAACCGTTTTCCATAAGGTGATTCATAAGACTTATTGCCCTTGCATTTTCATTAACAACTATAGGTATTATCTGACTCTCGCTTGAGAGCGTATCTATATTTTCTTTATGCAGTAAATCCCGAAGTTGCCGGGAGAGATTAAGCACCCTGCTTCCCCTGTTTTCAGCCTGTATTATTCTCAATGCCTCATTAACACAGCCGACTACAAACGGCGGTAAAGCCGTTGTGTATATGAATGAACGGCAATTATTTATCAGATAATCTATTAATGATTCTTCCGATAAAACAAAAGCACCAAACACTCCGAAGCTTTTGCCAAGAGTACCCATAATTATATCAACTTCGCTTTTTAATTTAAGCTCATTTACTAAACCATTGCCTTTATCACCGAATATGCCGAAACTATGCGCCTCATCGACAATTGTTAGAACGTTATGCTCTTTTGCAAACTTAACAATTTCATTTAAATTTGCTATATCCCCATCCATACTGAATACAGAGTCGGTGATTAAAATCTTACGCTTAGCGTCCCTGTATTTTTCAAGCTGCCTCCTTAAATCATCCATGTCATTATGACGGTACCTGGCCATAACAGCTCTGGATAAAATTATCCCGTCATAGATAGAGGCATGGTTTGTCTTATCCGTAAAAACGACCGTATCCCTGTCGGCTAAGCTCGACAGCAATCCGACATTCGCATGGTATCCTGAATTAAACAAAAGACAGCGAGGTTTGCCTCCCCAGACTGCAAGATTTGATTCTACCTCATTAAAAGCCTTATAGGTGCCCGTTATCAGTCTTGAAGCACCTGATCCATTCCCATAAAGTTCAGCGCATTTATACCCCCATTTAAGAATTCTTTTATCGTTTGTCAATCCAAGATAATCGTTGCTTGAAAAATTTATCAGGATTTTCCCATTAATTACTATTTGTCTGCCGTTGTTTTCTTCTACTGTTTTTAATTTCCGGTAAGAATCCTTCGAGATTTTAGTATCAATGTCTTTCTTTATTATATCTTCCCAGTATTTATTCATTTATCCATTCCAGTATTTTATCAGCATCAGGAAAATATTCCAGTTTATAAAGCAGGTCACCGGTAATGTTTTTTTCTGTATCAGCACCCTTAACTGCTGGGATTATAAAAACATTTTCATTCTTCAATATTTTTTTTAAGATTCTTGCATTCTCAAGCTCTATATCGGTCGGAGTATTTTCATAGGATATAAGGATTACAGCACTTATCCTCGCTTTTTTTGAATGTGCATAACCGCATGATAAACCAACGTGGTTTATCGTGCCTAATCCGGCATAACCTACAAGTACTGTGTTGATATTCAGTTTTAATGGAATATCGATCATCATACTACCTTTTTCATTTAACGGCACATATAATCCGCCTGCTCCTTCGGTTATAACAAAATCATTCGATGCTGAAATATTTTTATAATTATTCTTGATTCTTTTTAAATCGATACAAACATTTTCAAGCCTTGCAGAAAAATGCGGACTTGCAGGCTTATCCAGCAAATATAAAGTATAAACATTGAAATTATGAAATTCCTTTAAGACAGTTTTTACAAACCTACAATCTCCCGAAATTTTATTACCCGCCTCATCAAAAATCATGCCACTCTGCACTGGTTTATAATATGCGGTCTTATAGCTATTCTGCACAAGCTTCAAACAGATCATGCTTGATACAATTGTCTTGCCGATCTCTGTTGATGTTGCGCTTACAAATAATCCTTTTTTCATATTTGCCTTTCCCTGATGCAAGAATATTATAAAATTTAAACTATGTATAGATGTTTTTCAGAAATTACTCATATACAATTTATAAATATTTTTTGCTTTGAAAAACTTCATGTTTTTATGTTATAATTACCTCAAAAATCGAGTTTAAAATAATTATATTTAATCCATAGGAGAGTACAGAGATTTTATAATTTATAGATAAAAATTTTCCTCAAAAATAAAAAATCTCCCTGAACGCAGTATACTAATGTGTTTAAAATACTATATGTTAGTATATTAAAAATTCGATTTAATTACTAAAAAATTATTTTTTAAGGATAAAACATGAAATCATTCCGCAAAGAGTTATTCTTTAACACCAAATCCAGAGTAGAGCTTATCAATATAACTGAAGAAGTTGATAAAGCTCTCAGAGAAAGTGGCATAAAAGAAGGGTTATGTCTTGTAAATGCAATGCATATTACAGCCAGTGTCTTTATCAATGACAACGAAAGAGGGCTACATGAGGATTATAAGAAATGGCTTGAACATCTTGCTCCTCATGAACCAATCAACCAATACCAGCACAACAGGACTGGAGAAGACAACGGTGATGCTCATTTAAAACGTCAGGTCATGGGTAGAGAGGTCGTCGTTGCCGTTACAAACGGCAAGCTAGACTTCGGGCCATGGGAACAAATTTTCTACGGAGAGTTTGACGGTCAAAGAAGAAAAAGAGTTTTAGTAAAAATCATAGGAGAATAAAAGTCTATTACTCTGCTGACATAATGTTGTCACTTCAAATATATTATAATATTTCAACAAAATATTAATTAAGAAGAAATGGTATAAACCATTCAACTAGGAGATAAAGCCGATCCTACTCATACAGAGTTACCTAAATTTTAATTTAAATTAATCACTTTAGAAGTGATTAATATATTATTATACGAGGGAGATTAAAACTATGAAAAAAATCATTTTATCGGGACTTATTGCTAGTATAGCAATGTCTGTTTTAGGCTTTTTTTTAAGTTATGGATTGGGATTCATTTTCCCATCAGTAATGCAAGAATACTATAATACAGCCATTTTCAGACCGTGGTCGGATCCTATTATGAGTTTGTTTTTTATTTCACCATTTGCATTGGGCTTTGTCTTGGCATTTATCTGGAATAAAATTAAAAGCATCTTCAATGATACTCCTTTAAAAAATGGCCTTGTATTTGGGTTTTATTACTGGCTTTTGGGTATTTCTGGAATGATAATATCCTACAGTAGTTTTAAAATATCATTACTTATGGTAATAACATGGACTATATCAATGCTGGTTCAGTCATTAGTTGCAGGACTTATTTATTCGTATATGAATAAATAGATTTTATTTTTTTGAATATAATAGAAAAACAGCTGTCTTTAAAGACTATCCTTTTTCTATTGTATTACTTAAGGTATCCCAATTGTAATAATTGTTACAATTTATTTTATGGATTTGCCAGTATTTTATAAAATTGTTTATTTATTTTAAAAATACTTCTTAAGATAATATTTATAAAAATTTATTGATCCCGATCTCATTATTTTTTGGATGTTTATAATAAAATTTCGATAATTTTAAACAAATTTTTTTTAATTTTGGTATTGCAATATAATCAATGCGTATAAGACGATTAAAAACGGTATTTTCAACATCCGCAAGATCAATGGATTTAATACTTTTTTTCAGATAAAATCGTTCACTTTCATTTTTATAGTTTATAAGATATCCTTCTTCTTCAAGGACATTTAAAATTTTTTGTACGTCTATATAATTCAGCTTATAGTCATTTATTATTTTATTTTTGGTTATTCCTTCACCTTTGCCGATAAAATCTCTGTTTAATTCTCCAAGAATAAAAATAATCAAAGCTACATCAAAAAGATATAGTTCCTGAAATTTAACAGTTTTGAACTTATAGAGTTTATTCTGCCAGACACATAAAAACTCTATGCCAAATAATAAAGCATTCCAATTTAATGTTACCCAAAATATGAATAAAATTATAATGGTTAGCGAGCCGTATAAAAGACTTAATCTGCTTAATGCCATCATCGTATAGTATATAAAAAATTCTCTTAAAACTATCCATACGAGAGATATAATTGAAGAAACAATTAATGCCTTAAAGATATCTACCTTTGAGTTAGGTATTATAAAATAAGCAAAGAAGAAAAAAGTTGTTAAAGCCAAAAAAGTTATACTGGAATATATAAAATCATTCATGTATGAGCTTGCCGATGCGGATTTTAACAATGTGCGTATAAGACCGGAATAATAAAAATAACCGCCTAAAACAAAAGGGGTAGCGGTTAATAAAGCCCAGTATTTTAAAATTTTTTGGATAAAAGTACGCCTGGAATTTAATCCCCAGATTTTTTCGACCTGATTATCAAGAGTAATTAGCAAATCGATTGACAGATAGATAAAAACAAAATAGCTTATAATACTAATCGGTTTAGTCTGACCTAATATTACATTAATCCATGAGACTATTATATCATAAGAGCTAGGCAATATTATTTTTTTTAATAATTCGGTAAAACTGTCCTGTAGATAATTAAATTGAGGGAGTGTTTTCAACAGGTTAGCGATTATTACCAGAGCAGGGAGCAGTGCAAAAAGTGTTTTTAAAGCAAGCCCGTTTGAAATTACAAAACCCTGATTTTCAAGGAATCTAAAAAACGTTTTTCTGATAATAAGAAACAAATTTTTTAAAAAGTCAGACAATTTATGTATTATTGACTTCATAACCAATTTAGAATAATTTATTTTTATCGATGACGCAAACCAAAAATTATTTTTTTACTTTTTTTAATTAAAATTTAACATTATTATCAAATTATTTTATAATTATATTTAAATTTATTTTGGAGGCGATATAATGAATAAAACTTTTGCTGTGTTTTTAATGATCCTTTCTATTAATGCAATCATTTTTTCTCAAACAGCAGATAATGATATACCAGTAAGGGACTTACCTAATGATGTTAAAGCTGTATTGGATAAGTATATTGAAATTCTATCGAATAGTGAAAACATAGACGATTGTGGTACTAAATTTTATGAAATAGCAGGAGGTGATCTTTTAAATTTTGACGGCTCGGATCTATACAGAGATTTAAAGAGTTTTTCATTAAAAAAGGATTTTAGTAATATAAAATATTATGCAATCCCTGTTAAGATTACCAGGGTAAATAAAAAAACGAATGATTATCGAGGATATGAGAAAACATATATTGAGGGGGATACATATAAAATATGGATAGCAAAAAAACCAGGTGTCAATGGTCTGCCCGCACCGGTTTCTATTTTAAAGCCAAAAAACGGGAAGCCTAAAATCGTAGGTATTGGCAGTTTTTAAACGGTTAATTATTTTTCAAAGTATATTTAATTATATTTTCAAGCATTTCTGCTGTCGAAGCAATTTCGTATGGAATGAGGTTTTGAGCAGACATGTGAATCTCAAAATCATTGTTAACTTCAAGACTGATTGTTGTAAATTTTTCTGTTTGCTTGATAATCCATCTTCCGTTTACATAATTTGCTCTGATAATATTTTTTTCTTCAGGGTATTCTTTTTCATTTACACATGACCACTCTATAATATAACTATCCCCTTTTTTAGTAAAACAAAAAAGAAGATAATAATCTCTATTTTTAAGTGGCTTGAAATTTACAAGTGTATACATAATATATTTATTATTTTCTATTTCCCTGACTTTTTTAAACATTATTGTTCTAGGGAAAATCTCAGGATATGAATCAAAACTAAGAATATTTTTATATAAGGCTTCCGCCTTTTTTCCTGCTATTGTTTTTTCTGCTTTATAAAAATTAATTTTAACCTTTTTGTCTTTTTGCATACAAACCGAGACCTGATTTAATTCAAATACTTTTTCCCATTCAATTAAATCAAACAATGATGCATTTATTGAGAAAGCAGACAATAATAATATTATTATTATAAATATAATATTTTTCACAAAACCTCTTTTACAAAAATTAATGTACTTATATTAGATAATTTATATTAAAAGTCAAATAATATATATTCTATAATAGAAGAGGCAATAAAATCTTGACTATAAAATAAAATACATTTAAAATTATTTCAATGAAGAAAAATATTTTATTAATTATTTTTATAACTGTTTATTTATTTTCATGCATAAATCCTCCAGATAGTACAGAAGAAATAAATTATCTTGACTTTCTTAATACCAATATTTTATTTTTAAAGGCCTTAAAGGATCAGGACAATAATCTTAAAAGTATAACTGAAAAAATATACAAAAATATTAAAGGCAAAATCATTGTGTTTGAAAAAGGTTCTAAGATCATTATTGACACTATGCCTGTCTTGCCGGATGATGATACTTTCGTTTATTCTTCCTATGGAAACAAGTTTATTGTAAATAAAGATTTTTATTTTACTATTTTAAATGGCAATCCCGCATATTCCCTTAATAATAAAGAATGGTACTATATAAAAAATGACAGCTCCAAAAATATTCAAGGTATTCATTATAAATATGCTATACAATCTGAAAAAAACAATAATGAGATTTTTATTAAATACTCTTTATCAATAAGCATGGGAAGTAATCCCGAACAGGCTCATGTTAAAAAAGACAAAGAAATAATTTCTCTAACAAAAGGCATGGTTTTCAGTACATCAATGAAAAATGAAATCAAACAAGATCTTTCAAAAAAAAGTCTATTTATATCCAAAAATACCATATTATCAGGTTATCATATAATCAGGGGAAATTTTATTGACAGTGCTTATCTCAATGGTAAAATAAATATCACTGCATTAAAAAGTATATACCTTTATTCAAATTCATTGTCTTCTTTTTATGTAAGCCTTGATAAGAAAAAATGGGGATTGAATATTTCATCTCTTAAAGCAAAATCAGGAATTGAAATTTATGCAAAAGAAGATAACGACTATTTTTTCAATATATCTACAGCAATAAATTATTCAAATAATAAAATATTATTTGTCCCATCAATATTAAAATTTATTTTATGGGACAAATGAAATTGAGTTGTCTAAAAAAATAATTGCAAACAAGTTAAGGATAGACGTTTTTAAAAAGTTTTACAATTAATTCTTGCTGATATCGATCAAAGGTAGCACAGTAAAAAAATAGTGTTTTAATACTTGTAGATATTCTTTTATTGAATGCTATCTAACTCTGCTGTTTTGGTGCTGTTGATACGGCAACAACATAATCAGGTTTTGCTATTTTAACAAGCCTTATACCGCTAGCATGACGGCCCTGTTCGGATATTTCTTCTGACTTGATCTTGATAGTTTTACCTTTGGCACTTATGACTATAATATTGTCGCCCTTATTTACCTGTTTAACGCATGCGACATTGCCTTTTGCTTCGTTGAATTTATAGTAACGTTGACCACCTGTACCTCTGCCATGTACACTGAATTTATTTATATCTAGTCTCTTACCGAATCCAAACTCTGTAATCATAAGCATTAATGAATTTTCATCAACAAGACACAACCCGCAAAGTTCATCTTCATCTTGAAGCTTCATCCCTCTGACACCTCCTGCTGCTCTGCCCATTACCCTTATCGATTTTTCATTGATTCTTAGAGCCTTACCAAGCTTAGTTGCAAGTATTATATCATTTTCACCGTTTGTGATTTTAACATCTATAACATCATCATTTTCATTTAAAGTAATTGCCTTCTTGCCATTTTGTTGTACTCTCTCAAACTCACTTACCAGTACTTTTTTAACAACACCTTTTCTGGTTGCAATAAGGAAATATTGATTTGGTTCGCTAAAAGATTTAACATTAATTATTGCATTGATCTGTTCTTCTGAGCTTATGCCGATTAAAGTTTTAATGGATTGTCCTCTTGCGGTTTTTTGCAGTAGAGGTATTTCATGCACTTTTAATCTATATGCAATTCCTTTGTTTGAAAAAAACAATACATATTCATGTGTCGATGCGACAAACATATGTTCAATAAAATCATCATCGCGCAATGAGCTTGATAATACACCAACGCCACCTTTTGATTGATTTTTGTAATCCTTGAGCGAAGTACGTTTTATAAGTCCCATATGGGTAATCGTGATAACCATATCTTCTTTTTGAATAAGGTCTTCTGCTTCAAATTCTTCGATTTCGCTGTCTAAAATTTCTGTTTTTCTCTTATCGATAAAAGGTTTTGTATCCTCAATTAATTCTTCTTTAACAACGGCCAAAACATTCTTATCCGAGGAGAGAATTTCTTTTAATTTTGCAATTAATTTTAGAAGCTCATCATATTCTTCCTGTAACTTATGGATTTCAAGACTAGTCAACCTCTGGAGTCTCATATCAAGCACTGCCTGAGCCTGTACTTCTGTGAGAGTAAACCTGTTCATTAACTTTTCACGTGCTTCTTTTACCTCTTTAGAATTTCTTATTATCTGTATTACTTCATCAATATTGGCAAGAGCTATCAATAATCCCTGTAATATATGAGCTTTTTCTTCGGCTTTTTTAAGCTCATATCTTGTCCGTTTATAGACAACTTCCTTGCGAAAGTCTATATAAGCCTGTATTGTATCTTTCAAAGACATTACTTTTGGTATGCCATTGTGAAGATAAAGATTAATTATACTAAAATTAACCTGTAAATTAGTATGAGTGAAAAGCTGATTTAAGATTACTTTTGGTATAAATCCTTTTTTTAACTCAATTACAATTCTTAATCCATCGCGATCAGATTCATCCCTTACATTTGAAATGCCTTTAATTTTTTCATCCTTTATTAATTCTGCAATTCTGACGATAAGTTCTGCTTTATTGACTTGATATGGCAATTCTGTTACCACAATTATGTCTTTGTCTTTTACTTCTTCGATAGCCGTGCGAGCTCGTACAAGTACCTGCCCTCGTCCAGTTGCAAAGGCTTTTTTGATTCCTGATTTTCCGAAGATTATTCCTGCTGTAGGAAAGTCAGGTCCTTTAATATGTTGCATGAGCTCCTTTAATGTAATTTCCGGATTATCGATTTGTGCAACAATTGCGTTTACGACTTCACCAAGATTATGTGGTGGAATATTTGTTGCCATACCGACAGCTATTCCAGAAGTACCGTTTATCAATTGGTAAGGTATTGCTGCAGGAAGTACTGAAGGCTCTGTCATAGAGTCATCATAGTTGGGGATAAAGCTTACAGTTTCTTTTTCGATATCTTTAAGCATCAGCTCGGCAATTTTAGATAATCTTGCCTCAGTATAACGCATTGCGGCTGGCGGATCATTATCTATTGACCCAAAATTACCATGCCCATCAATAGCAACATAACGCATCGAAAAATCCTGAGCCATTCTTACAAGCGTACTATAAATAGCCTGATCACCATGCGGATGAAATTTACCAAGTACATCACCAACAATTCTACCGCATTTTTTATAGGGTTTGTTAGATTGTAATCCCATTTCATTCATCGAGTAAAGAATTCGCCGGTGAACGGGTTTTAATCCATCGCGAACATCAGGGATAGCTCTGCTTATGATTACGCTCATTGCGTATGTCATATATGAATTTTTTAATTCTTGTTCTATATCAACGAGGTAGGTATTGCCCATGTTTTTACCCTTTTATTTTTAAATATCGATATTTTTGACGAATGTGGCATTTTCTCTGATAAACTGCTTTCTTATCTGGATATCAGTACCCATCAATGTTGAAAACATTTCATCAGCGATGTATTCATCTTCAAGATTTATCTTTATGATGTTACGTGTTTCTGGATTCATTGTAGTATCCCAGAGCTGTTCTGGATTCATTTCACCAAGACCCTTATACCTCTGTATCGTTAACTTTTCCGGATCGAGATTTCTTTCACTTATTATTTTGTCTTTTTCTTCATCGGAGTAAGCATAGACTATTTCTTTGGATGTCTTGATCTCAATTTTGTAAAGAGGAGGCATGGCTATATATATATTGCCGTTTTCGATTAAAGGCTTCATATATCGGAAGAAAAAAGTCAAAAGAAGTGTCCTTATATGAGATCCATCAACATCGGCATCAGCCATAATTATAATCTTGCCGTATCTTATTTTATTATAATCAAAATCTTTTCCGATTCCGGCACCAATTGCAGCAATTATTGGATTTAATTTATCGTTTGTTAACACTTTGTCTATACGGGTTTTTTCAACATTAAGCATTTTGCCCCAGAGAGGAAGTATTGCCTGGAAAGTTCTGTCTCTTCCTTGTTTTGCCGATCCTCCAGCAGAATCCCCCTCAACAAGATATACTTCACATTTTGAAGGATCTTTCTCTGTACAGTCTGCAAGCTTACCGGGTAATCCCATTGAATCAAGCGCATTCTTTCGTCTAGTTAATTCTCTTGCTTTTCTTGCTGCATTACGTGCCTCATTTGCAAGTATCGCTTTTTGAATTATCAGTTTAGCGGTCTCTGGCTCAAGCTCAAAGACTTTGGTTAATTCATCATAAACGATCGTGTCAACGATACCTTTTACATCATTATTGCCGAGTTTTGTCTTGGTCTGTCCTTCAAACTGCGGATTTGCTATCTTAACCGAAATTACTGCTGTTAACCCTTCTTTGCAATCGTCACCCTCAAGCTTATCAACATTCTTCTTTGTAAGCTTAAGCTTTTTTAAAAATTCATTAAGAACTCTTGTTAGAGCAGTCCTAAACCCAGTAAGATGTGTGCCTCCTTCGGTCGTGTTTATGTTGTTTACGAACGTATATATATTTTCATTAAATGTGTTTGAATATTCGATTGCAATTTCTATTTCTATACCTTCACGCTCTGCTTTTATGTAGATTGGTCTGTGAAGAGGTTTTTTACTTTTATTTATAAATTGTACAAAAGATACAATACCGCCCTCAAACTGAAAAACTTGCACTTTTTTTTCTGGTTTAATTCTATCATCGACAAGTGTTATTTTAATACCTTTATTTAAAAAGGCAAGCTCTCGCAGTCTATGTGCTAACACATCGTAATGTGGAGTAAGTTCGGTAAATATTTCTTCATCTGGTTTAAACCATACTCTTGTGCCTCTTTTATCTGTATCCCCGATTATTTCAACCTTTGTAGTTGGTAAACCTTTTGAATATTTTTGGCAATAGATTTTCCCCTCTTTAAAAACATTGACTTCTAACTGAGTAGACAGAGCATTAACGACACTGACTCCGACACCATGAAGACCGCCAGAAACTTTATAAGAACTTTTGTCAAATTTGCCACCTGCATTTAGTTTTGTTAATACCAGTTCAAGTGCAGATAGCCCTGTTTCTTGATGAATATCAACAGGAATACCTCTTCCGTTATCGATTACTTCTATTGAATTATCTTCTAAAATTGTAACAAATATTTCATTACAAAAACCAGCTAATGCTTCATCAATAGAATTATCAACTACCTCATACACAAGATGATGAAGCCCGTTTATACCTGTAGATCCTATATACATGCCTGGTCTTTTTCGGACATGTTCAAGGCCTTCAAGGACTTGTATATTTGAAGCATTATAACTATTGACGCTTGAATCGCTCATTACTTTTTTATCCTTAGTGACTTAAGAATGATAATAGAGGTATAATCTTGTATTATATGATTTATTTTACAAATGGTCAAGGTTTATGTATAATGAGCTTTTAATTAAACAGACATATCACCTCGTATAATAGATATATTAATCACTTCTAAAGTGAATAATTTAAATTAAAATT
>CAZHHK010000028.1:0-29405 GCA_964531405.1 uncultured Spirochaetales bacterium
TCATTGTTATTGTTTAATATCAAATCGAGTTTTTCTTTGATATTATTCATATTTTTATTATGATATTCTCTCCTTAAGTATTCTAGCATATTTACAAAAATTGCAGAATCCATTATCGAGTCATCTATATTTTCTTCCAATTGAATTATCGATTTTATCATATCCATTTTTTCCATAATTTTTGAAAGAGGGATATTAAACCAACTTGATAAATTTTTTATGCCTTCTTCAAGATTATCTATCCTGTAGCAAGGCAGAGTTATGGTAAAGATCGAGCCGCCGCCGATGTTGTCTTCAACACTTAATGTTCCTTTTTCGGATTCTATTATATTTTTTGTAATCCATAGCCCTCTTCCCGAACCTTCGATATTCTTATTTTTATTCATTCTGTAATATTTTTGAAATATTTTATCTTTCTCTTCATCTGGTATGCCTATGCCGTGATCTATGATTTTTATTATTATATTATTGTTGCTGTACGTTAAATTAATTTCAACGATACTGTCATTTGCAGAATACTTCAACGCATTTTCTATTAAATTCGCAATTGCATTTTTTAACAGGCTGGAAACTTCGGCAAACAAAAGTCTATATGATGTGTAATAGAATTTTATTCTTGAGTGATCGGCTATATTAATCCTGTCTTTTGATATTTTCATGTTTCTGATCATTTCAACAATCGATAGAATTCTTTTGTTTGATTTTATATACCCGACTGCTTCCATGGTAAGCTCAAATAACTCATTTACGCATTCTTCTATCATACATAAAAGGGGACTGTCGGGATTTTGATGAATTAATGCCCATATATTTGAATAGATATTTCTAGTATCATGAGAAAGTATCTCAAGGCTTGTTTCAAGTATTGCATTTTGTTTTTCAAGTTCATCTTTTTTTTCTTCAACGATATCTTTTTGTCTTTTTAATTCATCCATCAACCTTTTTTGATTAAGCTGCGCATCTATCCTGGCTAAAAGCTCGTGCTTTCTGAAAGGTTTTGTAATATAATCAACTCCGCCTATTTCAAAAGCTTTTTTAAAATTTTCAATATCATTTAATGCTGTCACAAATATTATTGGTATTTCCTTGCCTAGCTCACTTGTTTTTAGCAATTTTGCAACTTCAAATCCGTCCATTTTTGGCATAATGATATCTAAAAGAATCAAATCCGGGGATTTTTCCTTGATGCCTTTAAATAGATTTAATAAATCAACGCCTGATTCGGCTGTGAAAACTTCATAATCGGTATTTTTTTTAATAATTGATGCTATTCTTTCTCTGTTTTCTTCTGCATCATCGACAATGCATATTCTACTTGACATTATATATTATCCATTAAAATATTTTTTTACTTTAATTTTTACTTTTTCAATTATATTATAACATTTAAGCAGCAGAAAAGTAAATTTTTTAAAAAAAATTTATTCTTTAATTAATTTTTTTTAAAAAAAACATTGACATATTGTACTATTACATATATAATTGTATTATTACAATAGTACAATTATATAAGAAGAGGATGAATTGAACAAAGATAAAAATAATGTTCAATTTTATAGAGAGAGAAACTCATATTTAAAAGAATTGGGCATAAATTTTATACTTGATAATAAAAGCGGGGTTCCCTTTTATAGGCAGATTATCCAGATGGTTGAATACAATATTGCCATAGAAAAATTAAAGCCCGGCGATAAGCTGCCTACTGTAAGAAGTCTCGCGGTTGATTTAAAAATCAATCCGAATACAGTTGCAAAAGCTTATACAGAGCTTGAAATCAGAGGACTTGTTAATACTCAAGTCGGCAGCGGTACTTTTATAAGCGATAAAAAAGTTGATTTGCCTCAAGCCGAATTGAATAAAAAAATCGATGAGAATGTTGCTCAGTTTATTGATAAAATGAAATTATTTAACTTGAAGAAGGATGATATAATAAATTTAATTAAAAATTATAAAGAGGATTAATAAAATGTTTAATTTAAAGAAAGATGAAAATTATTTGATTAAAAATCTTCCGAAAAAATATTTTCAGAGTGATTTTTCATTGAATCCGTTTAATTCACTTATATTTATATTATTTACGTCATTCGCATTTTATATATTTATAAATTATGGAGATTATTCTCAAGCATTTAATTTATATGATATAGCAATATTATTGATTTTTCCTTTTTTATTTATAGTATCGTTTATTTTTGTAAGTAAGTGGGAATCGATTATTAAGGTAAGTTTACTAACAGTAATAATTTTATATTTTATTAAAGGTTTGCAGTCATTTTATTTCAGCATACCTTTAGTTACAGGAGCTATTATGTCAATGATATTTCAAATTGCCAGGGAGTGGGAAAGAGCAATAGTATTAAGACTCGGGAAATTCAAGAAGGTTAAGGGTCCGGGATTATTTCTTTTATTCCCGTTTATTGATTCGGTAAATAAAAAAGTTGATTTAAGGATAAGAGTCACGGATTTTGCAGCAGAAACAACTTTGACAAAAGATTCGGTTACTGTAACTGTTGATGCCCTGTGCTTCTGGATGGTCTGGGATCCTGAGAAAGCAGTCCTTGAAGTTGAAAATTATATGGATGCCGTAGTTTTGAGTTCTCAAACTGCATTGCGGGCAGCAATAAGCCGTAATGACCTGTCCACATTGCTTGAAGATAGTGAACATATTGAAGATATGGTACGAAAGGAAGTTGATAAAAAAACAACCGAATGGGGTATAACAATTACACATATCGAGATTACCGATATACAGATACCTAAGGAGCTTCAGGATTCAATGAGCAGGCTTGCTCAGGCTGAAAGGGAGAAAAAATCAAGGATACTTCTTGGAGAAGCTGAAATTGAGCTTGCAAAGAAATTTAATGAGGCTTCAGAATATTATAAAAATAACGATATCGCTCTTAAATTGAGAGCAATGCATGTTTTGAATGAGGGTTTAAAAGCAGGGAATTCTATGATGATGGTGCCTTCGAATATTATGGAGCAATTGTCTACAAAGGATTTATTCGGGATTCAGGCTCTTGAAGAAATAAATAAGATCAAAAATAAATCGGAGGAAAAATGAAAATAATCGAAACAAAAGATTTATACAAGGATTATGAGATTAATTCCATTAAGGTCAATGCATTAAGGGGGGTTAGTGTATCATTTGATAAAGGCGAGTTTGCTGCAATCGTAGGACCTTCTGGCAGTGGTAAATCTACATTGCTTCATTTAATAGGTTGTCTTGATACTATAACTAAAGGCGATATTTTTGTTGACGGTGAGGATATAACTAAGCTTAATAAAAATAAACTTGCTCTCTTAAGAAGACAGAAAATCGGTTTTATTTTTCAGGCATACAACTTGATACCGGTTTTGACTGCTTTAGAAAACGTTTCGTTTCCATTGATTCTTCTTGGTGAAAATCCAAAAGAGATAAAAGAGAAGTCATACTATGCGTTAAAGCAGGTAGGACTTGAAGGCATGGAAAACAGAAAGCCAAAGGAGCTATCAGGTGGACAGCAGCAGAGGATAGCTATTGCCAGAGCATTGGTGAAAAAACCTCAATTGATACTTGCCGATGAACCCACGGCAAACCTGGATTCTAAGACCGGAAGTGAGATTCTTGAAATAATGCTTAACCTTAATGAAACAGAGAAAACAACCTTTATATTTTCTACTCATGATAAGATGGTTATGGATTATGCAAGAAGACTGATATTCCTGCGTGATGGTAAGATCACACAAGGAGCATAATAAATGAAGGATAACACAAAAACGAATTTAATTATCATTGCATATCGTAATCTTTACAGGCATAAGGTGAAAACAATTATAACTGTTATAGCAGTGGCAATCGGAGTAAGTCTTTTTATTTTTATTGACTCGTGGCTTTATGGAATGAATATTGATTCCAGAAGGAATATTGTAAATTTTGAAACAGGAAGTGCAAAGATTTATTCAAGAGCATATTACTCAAAGATAGACGAAAAACCTATGTATGAATCTTTTAATAATTATGAGCCGATACTGGCCAAGCTTTACGAAAATGGTTATAACACAAGCGTTCACAGTGTCTTTCCCGGCAGTTTAAAAAGCCAGGATGAAGAGCTTCCTTTTGAATTTATTGGTATTGACCCTGAAAAGGAAAAGTCTATGTTTCTCTCATATAAATTTGTAAGCGAAGGCAAGTATCCGGAAAGTGGAAACTTTGAAATACTCATAGGTTACCTTGGTGCAAAAAATCTTAAAGTCAAAGCAGGTGACACCGTTAAATTAATTACAGTTATAGATAAGAGGGATAATAACGGTATTATAAGGCATATAAATCAAGTAATAGATTTAAAAGTCTGTGGCATTATTAATTCGCCTAACCCTAAGACAAATGGTAATGTGGGATATATACCGCTTGATGTACTGCAGGATGAGCTTGGGATACTTCTTGAAGGGAGTATTACTGAAATTTGCATACGTAAAAAAAATCCCGACATAACTGCACTTCCCGGAAAAGATGAATCTGCTGTGCATATTAAAAAAATCCTTGGTGATACTCTGCCACGTGATTTAGTCCTTATAGATTGGATTGAGGATGTCAAGGATTATGTTGCTGCATCAAGTCAGGATATTGTATCAAATAACATTATTATAGGTTTATTGTTTCTCCTTGCATTCATAGGTATAGCGAACACAATGCTTATGGCTGTACTTGAAAGGACCAAGGAGATCGGTATGCTAAGAGCGCTTGGTATGAAGGATTTTTCTATACTAAAATTATTTGTTTATGAAGCAGGTTTAATAGGGCTGATTGGCTCTGTAATCGGTATAATACTGGGAGTGCTGATTAATCTTTACATGGTTAACTATGGTATAGATTATACAAAAATGCTTGAACAATTTGGTACGGATTACGGCTACAGAGTTGTAGGCATTTTTAAATCCGCATGGAATATCCCTGTTATTTTTATGAGTGGTATTATTGCAACATTGATTTCGGCGTTGACAGCTATTTTGCCGACTTTAAAGGCACTTAAGATGTCTATAGTCGATGCGTTACGGTTTGAATGATGCCAAAGGAGATAGCTTTATTATGAAAGAAAAAAATAAAAAAGGCGGATTATTGTTCATTATAAAAATTGCATACCGGAATATTTATAGGAATTTACGAAGATCATTATTGTGCTTTATAGCAATAGCCCTTGCAGTATTTTTCATTATATTTTCGATAAGCTTTATGGATGGGATGTTTGGCAGTTCGTATAATATTATTAAAACGTTTGAAATTGGCGATATATCGATTTATACGAAAGAATATGAAAGTAAAAAAGATTTTTATCCCCTGCAATATCCGATAGAGCCTGCTGGAAATGATCTTGGTGGTATGATAAATGAAATAAAATCGATAAAAGGTGTTAAGGAAGTATTCCCGAGGATTAAAAGTTATGCAACGTTGAGCGATAGTAATGTTAAACATGCAATAATCTGGGGCATCGATATAGATAATGAGATGAAAGCAAATTATTTTAATCTTAGAGACAGATCAAATGGGTTAAAACTTGGGCGTTATCCAAATCCGGATGAAAACGGCTGTGCCATTGGCATGGTGCTTGCAAAAAGACTAGGGCTAACGATAGGTAACAGGATACAATTAAAAATTATTTCTAGCCAGTATTCGGATAAATTTTATACTCCTGTGATTACCGGCATATTTGATTACGACTTTGGCATGGTAAATAAAAATTTCATTGTTGTCTCTTTTGATAGGTTGCAAAAACTTGCGGTATTAAAGGGTAAGACTCAAACATTGAGTGTATATCTTGATAATCCTGCAAAAGCAAAACAGATTAAGACTCAAATAGCGGACAAGCTTAATGACGACACTTTAAAAATAATGAGCTGGGAGGAGCATTATTTTACTATACTTGTCAAACAAAGCGATATAATAATGAGGATTGTTCTTTTAATATTTGTAATTGTTGCATCATTTTTAATTATAAATACTATTTTAATGGTTATCCATGAAAGGATAAAAGAAATCGGCATGATGGGCTCACTTGGTATGACACGGTTTGAGATAGTCGAAGTTTTCTTTTTTGAATCAATTTTTTTAAGTTTAATTGGTTCGGTTATCGGTGTTATAATCGGAGGCATGGCGACACTTTTGGGGTCTTTTTATCCGATAGATATAAATGTTTTTACAGGAGGAGGCATGGAGAATGCACCTTTTAGCAATACATTATTCATTAAATTTTCATTTAAAATAATTATTGAGGGATTTTTATTTGGAGTATTAACTTCTTCGATATGCACAATATTTCCGTCGTTAAAAGCCGCGTTCGTCGAACCGGTTGAGGCATTAAGAAGATGATTGTAGTTTAAAAATATTTTTTTGGAGAAATAAATGACAAAATTTTTTATATCTATTTTAATTTTTATTTTTGTGATTATAAATGCTTTCCCTGAGGATGCTTTATCAATAATTAAAAAAATCGATGCAAATCAGATTTATGGTACGATCAAATATGAGGGGGACATGATTATATATATATCCGGCAAGACGTATAAAAAAAATTTTTATGCATATGGCAAAGGGCAAAACACTTTTTTTTGTGAATTTACCAATGCCGATGATGCCGGGACAAAATATCTTAAATTAAACGGCAACCTCTTTGTTTATTCTCCCGATGCTGAAGAAATAATACCTGTAGTTGGACACATGCTAAAGGAATCAGTAATGGGATCAGATATGAGTTATGAGGATACGATAAACAATGATACTCTGGAAAGCCAGTACAATCCGACAATTGTCGGAGAAGATGAATTTAACGGGAACAAGGTCTGGGTACTTGAACTAACAGGCAAGAAAAAAACAATATCCTATCCAAAAAGAAAAATCTGGGTTAGCAAAGAAAACTATCTTCCTTTAAAAACAGAGTATTATGCATTATCAGGTGCTATTTTAAAAGAAGAAACGATTATAGAATATAAAAAAATAGGGAATAGGATTTTTCCTACAGTCTCAGAGATGAGGGATTTATTGAGAAAAAATTCAAAGACAGTTTTTAAGATGAATAATGTCGAACTCGACGTTAAATTGCCAGATAATATATTTAGTATGCAGAGTCTTGAAAAATAAATGAGTCAGTATATCAATAAATGTCAGATTTGAGGAATGAGTATGTTTTTTAAAAGAATATTTATTTTTTCGTTATTCATTATGTTTTTCTCGTATGGTTTATTTCCGCAGAATAAATCTACAATAAAATTAAATGGAGTATTTGAATCCTCAATGAATTTTATTCATTCAACTTTTTACGGTGATGCAACCAATGATAGTCAGTTTAAGTGGGGCTGGATCAATAAGGCGAATTTGAGATTTAGAGCTGATATCAATGAATATGTTTCATTTGGATTTGCCTTCAATATAAATACCTTAACAGGTTCATATAACGAATTTTATAAGTATTATTATCTTCTTGAAGCAGCATCATATACAACTTCTGTAATTGACCCTGATAATATAAATACCGGATATTTCAGGCTGCCGTTTTATTATAAGAATACATATATAGGCTCTTTTGAGCTTGAAAGATTGTATTTAAAAGGAGGTAATTCCTATTTTAGCATAGAGTCTGGACTTATAAGGATTGCCAGAGGATATGGTTATTCTTTTAGTCCTACAGATTTATTTAATCCGGTTAACCCGCTTGATCCATCGTCAAACGATCCGTCATCAAGACCAGATGGCAAGCTTGCTGTACTTGCAACTTTTTATCCATTGACGATCTGGAAAATCGAAAATTTTGTTATAGTTCCGGAAAATCCGCTGGAGTCAAGAGGCTGGGATTTTAAATTTGGGCTGGCGACTAACTTTTATATTGATAAGTTTAATTTTGAATTTTTATATGCCCTGTTTATGCCTCAGATAGAGTACAAAAAAAATCCTGAAGACTTTAATCTGCCGCAATCTACGAACAATTTTTTTACTCATATTGCTGGTTTTAGTTTCAAGGCTGATATTGTGATAGGATTGTTTGTTGATATGATATACAGGTTTGAGCAGAAATCATTTTATTCCCATAAATATTATGGCAAGGATTTTAAAGGCTATGAAGGGCTTGAAGCCGCTATAGGTTTTGATTATACTTTTAACGGTGGCTGGGTCTATATACTTATGGAATACATGTTTTACGGCAGTGGTATGCTGGATTGGGGTGATAAAAGCCTCAATGAAATTTATGAAGAGACTGACTGGGAAAATATTAAACCGATTAAGAGGAGCTACAATCCTGAAAAAAAGGTGAATAATTTTTTGCGTCATGATTACATTTTTGGAATGATTAAAGTTAAAGTGAATGATTATCTTAATCTCGGGACGAGTTATCTTTTTGGCGCCGATGATCAGTCGGCAATATTGACGTTATTTGCAGAGATAGAGCCTCTTCAGGCATTTACTATAAATATAAGCGGTCTTTATCCATTTGACTGGAAAATGGTCAATAACAAATGGGAAGCAGGCGAGTTTGGTTATACTAATTTGGGATTCTTCCAGAATTATAAATTGACTGTAAAAATAAGATTTTAATTATAATCCTAAATCACCTGATGTATATTAATAAACTATTTTTTCTTTTAAATCATTACTTGCTTTTTTTGATGAAACTACTTCGATTATTTTTAACCCCATATCGATGGCTGTACCAACGCCACGGCTTGTTATTAATTTACCGTCAACAACAACCTTATCATGTATAACTTTAGCGTCGTTAATGTTTTTTTCCTCTGACGGATAGCAGGTAATAGTCTTACCTTTTAAAATACCAGCCTTATCTAATACAATCGGAGCAGCACAGATTGCGGCAATATATTTATTTGCATGATAAAATTTTTTTACCAGTGTAAGGACTTTATCGTTGGCAGATAAATTGGCGACTCCTCCTCCACCGCCGGGTAATAAAAGCATATCCGCTTCATCGAAGTTTTCTTTGTTTAAAGTTGAATCTGTTATAATCTTTATACCATGCCCGCCTTCTACAATATTATCATCTGTTATAGATACGGTTTTAAGATTATAACCTGCCCTTCGTAATAGATCGATTAAAACTATTGCCTCAGTTTCCTCAAAGCCTTTTGCAATTAATACTTTTATGTTCATAATATTTACTCCGTAAAAATCTTTTAAATCCATTATAACAGAGAATCATTAAAAATAAAACATTAGATATTAGAATTTCAAAAAATATAAAAAAATATTTATCAAGGTTCAAGTCTGTTTATATCTCTTGGGAATAAACTTGCCTCTTTAACATTGGAAAGATTGCAGAGCAATGAAGTCAATCTCTCAAGTCCCAAACCGAATCCTCCGTGAGGTGGCATACCGTATTTGAATGTCTGAAGATATGATTCAAAACACTCAACGTTCATTCCTAATTTTTTCATTTTTGCCACATAATCTTCATATTTATGAAGGCGTTGACCGCCGGTCGTGATTTCCAGTCCTCTGAATAACAGATCAAACGATAAGGTTTTACTTGTATCACTAGGGTCTTCCATTGTATAAAACGGTCTTTTTTCAGTAGGAAAGTGTGTTGCAAAAACGAATTCCGTATTATAATTTTTTAAAGAATATTCACAGATCAACCTCTCCTCTTCAGGATGAAGGTCTTTTTCCCCCCTGTGATCCTTGCTGTATTCCTTAAAAATTATTTCATGGATTTCATCCAGTTTAAAAAGCAGTATCTTTTCAATTTTAGGTAAATTAATATTTAATAATTGGATTTCATTTTGACATTCTTCTTCAATTTTTTTAAATATCGATTGCAATAAATTTACTTCAATCTGTATCAGATCTTCAAAACCATTGATAAATCCCATTTCGATATCCATCGAAATATATTCGTTAAGATGCCTTGAAGTGTCATGCTCTTCTGCTCTGAATACGGGACCAATCTCAAAAACTCTGCCGAATACACCTACCATCATTTGTTTATAAAACTGTGGTGATTGTGCAAGGAATGCCTTGCGGTTAAAATAATCAATTTTAAAAATATTTGCTCCACCCTCGGCTCCTGAGAAAACTATTTTTGGTGTATTTATTCGAGTAAAATTAATAGATTTTAAGAAATTTTCAAACTCATTGCATATAACTGAAGCTATCCTAAAGATTGCTCTATCATTAGGATGACGAAGGGTTAAAGGGCGCATGTTGAATTTTGTATCAAGTCCTACGTTCATTTCTTTTTTTGTTGTGTCAACCGGTAAAGGATTTATCGATGGAGATGATAAAATTTCTATATGATTTACATGCATTTCATAATTTCTTGGATTTAAAGATTTATCTTTAATATTAGCCTGTTTTACAATGCCTCTTACTTTGACTGCCGACTCTACCTGTAAACTTGCCAGATCTATATTTATATTTTTTGCATCGATTACGGTCTGGATCGTATAGCAGGGTGTCCTTAATATGAGGAAAGCACCCCAGCCTAAAACCCTTAAATTTTGTATCATGCCACTTACTATAATTTCTTTATTTTCATTCTGGCTGAAATCGATAATCGAATTAAGATTGCTTTGTATTTTTATTTCCGTCATTATTAAACCCTTGATATTAAAATTTGATGTAATATAAAATATTAATAATCGATTTGCAAGTGATTAATTAAATTGATAAATCTGTTTATTTTATTTTCATAATAAATTCACAAAAAGCGCCGTTTTGATTTGTTAAATTGAGAGAGCCATTTAACTGCTTTGAGAGCAAGTTTAGCAACTGCATACCAAATCCTTCGGATTTGTTATTCAAAACGCTTTCAGGGAATCCTCTACCATTATCCGAAATATTGATTACAAGGTATTCATGATTTTTTTTATTTATAGATATATTAATTTTATTGTCCTTATTTTCCCTGTCATTCATAAAAGCATATTTAAAAGCATTTGTAACAAGTTCATTTACTATCATCCCCAGCGGAAAGGAAATTTTTCTTTCGATTGCTAAATCATCTATATTAAATTCTATCTCTGCATTACTTAATGATTTATAAAGATATTTAATATTTAGCACAAGATCTGTGATATATTTTTTTATGAAAACAACGTTAAAATCTTTTCTTTTATAAAGATCATTGTAAATATTTTCCATTACATTTATTCTGGATTGAGATTCCATAAGAACATTTTTAACTACTGGATCATCAATCATGGCAGATTGTATGGCAAGCATAGAACTTATTATTCTCATATCATTTTTTATTCGATGATGCACCTCATTAAGCAGTATATCATGTTGATTTAACAGATTTTTAACCTCCTGCTCGGCTTTTTTTTTATCTGTAATATCTATACTTACGACATTAATCCTTGTCATCCCATTTGAATTTGTATAAGTGTTTGAAAAACATTTAAGCCAATGCCAGTTGCCAGATTTATCCTTAAACTGCCATTCATTTATCTGTTGTTTTTCTTCTTTTAAACTGGATTCCAGTCTTACTTTTGCAACTTCATGCTGCGATGGGTGTCCTATTTCAAAAGCCTTATGTCCTATTAAATCTTCAGGGTTATAGCCCAGTACATTTTTATATGCGGCATTTACGTATAAAAAAGTACCTTCACTGTCGATTTCACAGATTAATACACCGCTTTTTTCTGCAAGATCCTTGTATTTTTCAACATTTTCCCTGAGAGATTCTTCCATGACTTTACGTTCTGTTATATCCGGGAATACTATATATGCTGCTATTATATCTCCATTAATGTTTTTAATAGGAAAAGCGCTTACAAGCTCCCATCTAATCGTACCGTCTTTTCGCTTAATATAATACTCTACTTCCTTTGTCTCTATGCCCTGTATTGCAAGTGCAAGGGGCATTTCTTCTATTTTTTTTGGATTGCCATTTTTATCAAAATCCTGCCATGTCTGGACAAATTCAAATAAGGATTTACCAAGACTATCAGGCTCATCCAATACTCCCAAAAACTCACGACTAGCATAATTTGCTAGCCGTATAATATTATCAGGGACACTTACTAAAACCATCGGTATGTTTGTCTGATTGAATGCCGCTTCCAGCATAGCCTTGGTATTGGCGAGATCTTCCTCAATTTTTTTTCTCTCGGTAATATCCTCTATCATTGCAATATAATATAATACATTGTTGTCTGCATCTCTTATTGCAGAAGTCATCAAATTGCCCCAGAGGATGTCACCGTTTTTCTTCTTATATTTTTTCTCTGTTTTATAAACGGATTTTTCTCCTCTTTTAATTGCATCAACATTTGTAATATCAATATTCACATTATCAGGATGAGTAATATCCTTAAAAGTTAATTCTTTTAACTCGTTTAGTGTATATCCAAGCATCCTGCAAAATGCAGGATTGGCTTCTATGAATTTAAAATTCGTATTGGAAATAGCCAAACCAAATTGCCCTTCTTCAAAAATTCTTCTAAAGCGTTCCTCGCTTTCTTTTAATGCTTCCTGTATTTTTTTTTGCTCCGTTATATCTCGTCCTACAGTCTGGATTTCTATTAACTTGCCGTTATGATCGAAAATTCCCTGATTAATAAATTGAAACCATCTTGTCTTTCGGGATGCAATTATTATTTGATTTTCAATTATTGCTATCGGATTTTCCCGGGAAATAGTTTCTAATTTTGATTCTATATTTAATATATCATCTGTGAATCCAATTTTCTGCCATTGCTTACCTATTATCTCATCACAGCTCTTACCTATAATCCTGCAGAATACATCATTTGCAAAAAGAATTGTCCCATCGGGAAGAAAACGACAAATGATTTCAGTTTGGTTTTCAACAAGTGTTCTGTACTTTTCTTCTCTGTCTTTTAATCGCTGATTTGCTTCGAATAATTCATAAGCCATGTTTATAGACTCAATGATTACGAATTCTCCGGAATTTTTTAAAACATATCCGTAACGGGTTATGCCTTTAACTTTATCTACCATTTCTTTTTCACTGTGAGATGTTAAAAATATGATTGGAATTTCTTTTATCTTTAATATTTCGACTGCTGCTTCGGTACCGTCAATGCCTTCGCCAAGATTGATATCCATCATAATAAGTGATATATCAGGATTATTTTTTATTGATTCAATGGCATCAAGTCCAGTTCCTACGGCAATAGCCTTGAATCCGGCTTCTGTTATTACCTTAATCTCTAAAACTGAAATCATTGGATCATCTTCAACTATCAAAATGGTTTTTTTGCTATTCATGAATTTTCCTGATGATAATGAAATTATAATTTTTAGATTATCATTTATCAAGAAAATTATAATAATTTAGAAAAATTTTAATTTATCTTCTTTGCGACTGGCCATCTATACTTTGATAAAAAAATATTTAAAGTTTAGTTGTCAACAAACTGGAGGCTGATTTAAAAGTAGCCAATATAATCCAATATCGTTTATTGCTTTGATAAATTTATCAAAATCGACAGGTTTTACAATATAACTGTTAACGCCGAGTTTGTAACTTTCTATAATATCTTTTTCTTCTTTTGATGTGGTTAGCACTACAACAGGAATTAATTTTGTTACCGGATCGCTTTTTACTGATCTTAAAATTTCTAGTCCATCCACTTTAGGAAGCTTTAAATCAAGAAGAATAATTTTTGGATTAATCTTATTCCTATCTTTATATTTATTACGTGCAAATAAAAAATCCATTGCTTCCTCGCCATCATCAATATGAATGATTTTATTAGACAGATTGTTTCTTTTAAAAGCTCGCATTGTTAGCTCTGCATCGTTAGGATTATCCTCAATTAAAAGTATTTCTACTACTTCATTAAAGCTATTCATAGTTATTCTCCTCCTGTTTTTGGTAATGAAAAATAAAATGTTGCCCCCTCGTTTACTTTGCCTTCAGCCCATACTTTGCCATTATGACGATTTATTATTCTTTTTACTATTGCCAATCCTATACCGCTACCTTCAAATTCTTTTGGACTGTGAAGTCTTTGGAATACCCCAAAAAGTTTGTGAGCATACTCCTTGCTAAATCCTGTACCAGTATCTTTAACATAATAAATATTGTTGTCATTTTCTGTATATCCGTGAATATAAATTTTTCTGATTTTTGACTTTGATGTATATTTTATTGCATTTGATATGAGATTGCTCCATACTTGATGAATAAGAGTAGGATCACCATAAGCATCGGGCAATGTATCTATTAAAAACTCAATATTATCGATATTTTCCAATGAAATAACTTCATGATATATAGAATTAGCCATCTTGGACATATCGATTAGTGAAGGTTTTAACTCTATCCTTGATACTCTGGATAATGACAATAAATCCATGATCAATTGATCCATCTTTTGTGCATTTGTTCGTATGATATTAATTAATCTTACACCTTCACTATCAAGCTTTTTTTCATAATCATCAAGCAAAAATTTGGAAAAACCATCTATTGCTCTTAAAGGTGCCCTTAGATCATGGGATACGGAATACGCAAAAGCTTCAAGCTCCCTGTTGGAATTTTCAAGCTGCTGTGTCCTCTCTTTGATTCTTTGTTCTAGTTCATTAAATAATTGTACATTTTGGATTGCAATGGCTGTTGTATCGGCAAGGGACTGGATTAATTCCAAATTATTATTAGATATTTCATAGTAATTTTTCCAGTAGACACCGATAGCTCCAATCGGATCATCGGTTTTAATCGGCACCATTGCTAGACTCTTGACAAAGGTTGGTTTATATAAATTTAGTCGAATGCGTGAATCCTTGAATATATCAGGTATGATAACAGTCTGCTTATGACGGATAACCCAGCCGCTTATGCATTCATCCAGAGGGAATCTTTGTCCCTTAAAGAGAGGTTTTATTGCATCTTCATCCGCATAGTAGCACATATCTCCATCACGAAGTACGAAAGCCGCACCATCGGCTTCAACGATTTTTCTTGCCGAAGATTTGACTATACTCATAATATCTTCAAGATTATGAACCAGCGATAATCCCTGGATTGCGGAAACAAGATCCGTCAGACGTTTATTTAAAATTTTAATCTCTTCTTCCTGTAATTTTTGTTTGGTAATATCAAGATGTGACCCTAGCATTCTTATCGGTTTATTGTTTTCATCATTTATTATGGAGCCTTTGGCAAGGATCCATAAATAATATCCATCCTTATGTTTAAATCTGTAGGTTTGTTCATAATTTTTTTGAGACTGTTTTATAAATATATCTATTGCAGTAATTACATTTTCAAAATCATCCGGATGAATTCTATTATGCCATTCAGAAATATCATCGGTGATTTCTGATTCTTCATATCCTATCTGTTTTTTCCACTCTGTTGAAAAATAAATTTTATTTGTCTTAAGATCCCAGTCCCATAAACCTGTATTTGAGGCACGTATAGATGCTTCAAGTTGGAGTTTACTCTCTTTAAGGAAAACTCTTTGATAACGGTTAAAGATTGAAATAATTAATAGAAGAGACAGCATCATTAAAATGAGGCATGTTATTGTAATAAAAATAGCTCTATAATATAGCTCAGAAAATATCTCGCTTTTATCCACTTTGGTAACCATAATCCATGAAGTCTCTGGTATAGGATGTATATCGCTTAGGACATCAACGCCGCGGTAATCATTGCCCTCAAATATGCCCTGATACCCCAGTGCAGCCTGTACTGCAGGAATTTCTTTTTTTGAGAGAGGTATTCTTAACGATAAGGTTGTATTTTTACGATGACGCAGTTCATTTAAAAAAATGACATAATCACCATCTTTTCTTACTATTAATGTTTCAGCAGTTTTACTCACCGTAGGCCATGATTGTATAAGAGGATAAAGATAATTATATGGATTTATGCGCATTATTAACACAGTAAAGACAATCCCTTTATCATTTATAAAAGGAATAATGACATCGATATGTATCTTATGATGGATTTCGCAATAATAAAAATCTGTAAATATTTCTTTTCTTTCGATAACTGATTTATTTATATATGCTTTTGTTGAAAAATCAACTTTTAAAAAAGTATTATCAAGAGAAAAAAATAATTCTCCTGAGGGTGATGAAAGAAGAATATTTTCGTAGTCAAAACTTGCCTTAAATGATTCAAGCCTCTTTTTTATTCTATTTAACAAAAAAGCATTATTCTTGTTTGACAGCCATTGTTCTGTTGCTTCTACAAAGAAAGGACTAGCCGCAAGAACATAAACGTTGCCAAGTCTTTCTTTTCGCCATTTTGTTAATTGCTCGATCTTTAATGCAGATATCGCTTTAAGCTCTTTGTATTTTTCTTTGCGTATAACATGTTCTTCATATTTATAATAAAGATAACCGCATGCTATAACAACAATACTTGTCAATAATACCAAGAAAATAAAAGGAAATCTTTTTGGAGTATTAATATTGTTTTTCATTACTTTTTCTCTTTCATTTCATCCGCAGATACTTAAAACTTTTTTTAATAAACACGCGGTTAAATCATATTTTAATAATACTCTTCCTTAAAGATAATTATACTTTAAGTTATCTGAATAAATCAATGAATTTTTTTAATATCAAAGAAAAAATAAAAATTCGGCTAAAATGTTCATAATATTTTTTAAAAATTGAAGATTGTTTGTTGTTTTTAGATTTTTAATTTATCAAAATGCAATACTTTTAACTATATTTTCAGCAAAGTCTTTCATTGTTTCCAAAGACTCTTGACTCAATTTATTTTTTTTATCTTTTTTCTTTAAGGGCTTGCCTCTTTCATTAAATACGGGTCTATCTATTAATCCAAAATTAGCTGCCATGGGCTGATAATTTTTACTTGGAGTTAATGTGTATTTCTGTAAAGCGCCTATTAAAGTATTTTCAGGAAATAAAATATCAATTTTATTATTCAGTTTTGCCCATAATGCATAAGCAGTAAAAAAACCAGATGCGGCAGATTCGATATAGCCCTCAACCCCTGTAATCTGACCAGCAAAATATATATTGGGATAATTTTTCAATGAATAAGTCTTGTAATCAGCAAGAGACGGGTAATTTATAAAAGTATTTTTATGCATCACACCGTATTTATAAAATTCGGCATTTTCAAGTCCCGGGATCATCCTGAAAACCCGTTTTTGTTCGTCAAATTTCATTCTCGTCTGAAAGCCTACGAGGTTATACATTGATTTACTGATATTCTCCTGCCGCATCTGCACCACTGCATAGGGCATTTTCCCTGTTTTTGGATCGATTAGTCCCACCGGCTTCATTGGTCCAAATGACAGGGTGTCAACTCCTCTTGCTGCAATATCCTCAACAGGCATACATCCTTCGAATATTTTATTAGTTTCAAAATCTTTTGGTATAATTTTCTCGGCTTTAATTATTTCGTCAACAAAGTTTAAATATTCCTCTTTTGTAAAAGGAGCATTAAGATAATCAGCGCCACCCTTACAGTACCTTGACTGAAAAAAAACTCTGTTGTAATCGATCGTTGACGCATCTACGATAGGCGCAGCAGCATCAAAAAAAAATAGCGAATCACTCCCTGTTAGACTCTTAATGCATTCATGCATCAAATCTGATGTCATTGGACCGGTAGCAATAATTAAATTTTTATTCTTGTTATCTTTCCATTCATCAAGCGAGATTATTTCTTTGTTGATAATATTAATGTTTTTTTCATTTTTTATAGTTGAGGTTATATTTGAAGAAAATTTATCCCTGTCAACGCTAAGTGATTGCCCGGCTGGTACAGCGCATTTATATGCTTCCCGTATGATTAATGATCCGCAAATTTCAAGCTCTTTTTTTAAAAGACCATGCGCATTTGCCGTATCCATTGATTTAAAAGAATTAGAGCATACTAGCTCTGCAAAATCTCCTGTTTTATGCACCGGAGTCAATTTGTAGGGGCGCATTTCATAGAGATTTACCTTAAATCCCCTCAGAGATAAAAAATATGCGGCCTCAACTCCGGCAAAACCTGCACCGATTATATCGATCTGCAAATTGAAAGACCTCCAATAATTTTATAAATGTTTTTGATTTTTTTTGCAAGAATATGTTCAAACAATTTTATACTTAACAGTATAGGGATAAAATTTACAGCTCAGCCAATTCTCTATCGATTTCTTCTTTTAGAGCTTTCTGTATAAATTCGTATATTTTATTTTTTTCGTCATATTTCATTTTTTTATCAAACATTAATACATAAAAAATATTATCGTTTAATTCTCTTACGGTAGCAATAACCCCTGAGGTAAAACAAATCGCACTCCTCATATTTATCTGTATATAATCCAGTTGTGTATTTGCTTTTAAAAATGTCTCATCTTCTTTTTGAAAATAAAATGCCATTCCAACAGTACTTATATCTTTAACAATGCCTTTGTATAATTTATTGTTTATCTTAATATTGCAAAAAACATCTTTTTCACATTTTATGCGTATATATTTCCTTTTACCCTTGGCTTCAACAGCTTCCAGTGCTTTTAAAATTACATTGAGGCATTCCTCAAAACCTGTTTTTAATTTAATGAAACCGCATGATACCATAAGCTGCATAATATACTTTTCAACTTTTTTATCATCAGTGTTATATGATAACACACCGATCCTGACATTTTTTAAAATCGGATCAAGCTGCATATTCCTTATATACTCTTGCCATTCTTCATCTTTTAAAACGGCGTCAATATTAATAAATAAAACGGAATTGGGATATTTTTTTAAAATATTTAACATTTTTATATGATCATTTACAATATAAGCTTCGTATTCATTTTTAATTATTTCTTTTATCAAAAGATCCTGTATAATAGTCTGCGGATAAAGGAAATATACCTTACTTTCATAAGTTTCTTCGGTTAATATTTTCATTTTATCGGTATCGGTTTTTGATTTGATATCAATATATTTTTTTAAATCTATGCTGAGCTGTTTATTTACTTCTTTTTGAATTAATGAATTGAATATCATGTAGCCTCCGCTTTCGTTTTTTTGAGAATATAATCTTGCCATACGTGCATTTTTTATAATATTATCAAAATCCTTAATTTCATCCGATAAAAAATAGATACCGATACTTGCGGAAATATTGAATTCTATTTCATCCGAAATAAACGGCTGTTTTACCAGCTCTAGCATTTTAATTGCATAAGAGTCTATGCTTTTTTCATATTTGTTCGTTTTTAATATTATGATGAATTCAAAATCAGTAATGTGATATAACGTTATATCATTTGCAATAATTTTACTGATATTTGCCGCAATGCTTTTTTTTAAATTAACCATGCTCTTTTTGCTGAAAAATTTTGTTATCTCATCTGCTCCGTCTACTTCTAAATCAAAAAAATATAATACATCACCGGTTTTCAATTTATAATTTACTATATCTTTATTGAATGAATTAAGATTTGGTAAATTTGTATCAAGATCATTATAAATGATTTTTTTATATTTATTCAATACGCTGTCAAATTTATTTTTATAGAATTCGTCAAGTTTGCCGGATTTTTCAAACCTCGACCGTATACTGCTTATAAGTTCATTTGTATCAAACGGTTTCGTTATATAATCATCGGCGCCGATATTCATACCCTTTCGGATCTGTGACCGCTCAGTGTTGCTTGTCAGAAAGATAAACGGCACACCAATTTTATCCTGGTGCTTCCTTAATTCTTCAAGAAATTCGTAACCATCTCTTTTTGGCATCTTTATATCACTGATAATAAGATCTATTTTATTATTAAGAGCTTTTTCAATGCCTTCATCTCCATCGGATGCTTCCAGAGTTTTAAGTCCAAGAAGGTTAAGAATCCTTACTATATTATTCCTTAACTCTTCTTCATCTTCGACAACAAGTATAGTTTTATTCATAAACTGACTCCTTAAATTTTATTCTTTAAAGACACATCATCTATAAATTTAAGCAAATTCTCTATATCAAAAGGTTTCTGGATAACCCGGATAACCCTTTTTGATTGTTTATATATTTTATTAAATTCTTCGATATTTGCAGTAATAAATATTACATCAGTATTTCTATTCTCATCATCAAGCAATTTTACGATGTCATTTCCATTCATACTTGACAGAAAAAAAATACTTATTATTAAATTATAATTATTGCTAAGATTTTTTATAAGAATATCACCCTCATAATAAACATCAACGGTTTCATAACCATTTAACACCAGTATATCATAAAGATTGTTTGCGATAAACTCCTCGTTGTCGAGTATTGCTATTTTATACACTGGATTAAACGATCTTTGGCGCTTATTAGCATTCCTTTTGGATATTATTTTTTTATTACTGTTTACAATGACAACAGGTAATCTTATTATAAATGAAGCTCCTTTACCGCCGGTATCCCCGATCTTGATTGTACCGCCATGATTTTTAATTATACTTTGCGTTATTGATAGTCCAAGCCCTGTCCCTTTTATATCTAAATCATCCTTTGAATGAGCACCTTTTGTAGAAAAAAACGGCAGAAATATTTTATCTTTTATATCATCCTTTATGCCTGTACCTGTATCAGAGAAAGTTATTTCAACAAAATCACCTGATTTTCTGATATATATTGAAATAGTACCATGACCGAATTCTTTCATCGCATGTCGTGCATTTATAGAAAGATTTAAGAAAACCTGCTGAATCTGACCTTTGTCGACAAGCAGATCAGGTACTTTTTTATAATATTTTTTAATTGTTATATTTTCCATTTCAAATTGAGTTTTCTGTAGTTTTATGACTTCATCGATTATTATGCTGATCTGGCAGTAATCCAGGCTGTTTTTGGACGGTTTTGAAATACTCATAAGATTAGATACGATATCCGATGCCCTTTTTATACTATCATCGATTGTTTTGATGCCTTTCAATGTTTCCTCATCGAGATTTATTATATTCATTTGATTTTTAAGGTCAATTAATTGGACAGTTGATTTGATAATAGCCATAATATTATTAAATTCATGTGCTATTCCAGCCGCAAGCTGTCCAATGGCAGAGAGTTTCTCGGATTCAATCAATTGTTTTTTCATTCTTTCATTTTCAGAGATATCAAGCATAAAAGTAATAGTTCCAGAAATTTTGCCTTTTAAATTATTATAAACAGATTTATAAACAATGAAATCTCTGGTAATTCCGTCTTTACATTTATATGACCTCTGGTATGTTTGTATTTTTGGATCATTTATTAGCCTGTCTTCATTTTCAAAATATTCATTTGACTCACAGTTATTTACAACTTTAGACATTTCATTGCCTACTATTTTTTCTATAGGCAAACCTGCAATTAAATCAGCAAACATATCGTTACATCCAATACAAATCCCGTCATTATTTTTATAAAATAACGGTCCGGGTATAGTATTTAAAATTTTATAAAGCATTGCATAATTATTATATAGTTTTTCTATATCAATGATTCTGGAAAATCCATTACTTATTATATTTGAGATGATTTTATAATAATCGATATCAATCTCATCAAAGTCATTATTATTAATATTTTGCAATCCTATAAATCCGATGACATTTTTTTCATAGAATATCGGATAATATATTTTATTTATATTGCCGTAATATAAATAACTGCTTTTGTAATTAGTAAGTATGCTAATAATTTCTACGGTATCATCAAGCGCATCAATATTACTACACAGCATTTCGGGAAAAATATTTTCAATCTTTTTTAAATATATAATGATATAATTTAATTTAAAATTATCAAGAATGATTTTTATAATATTTTCCGCCAGTATATTGCAATCTTCATAAGTATAAAAAACATATGATATTTTATTAATTAAATTTTCATATTTAATTTTCTTTTTTATAATTTTTTCTTTATTTTTTTCTTCTGTTAAATCAGTAACACTGCATAATAAATATTTTTTGTCATTTATCATAAAATTATTAATTGATATAAAAACCGGTATTTCCAGATCGCTACTATCCTTTATAATGCTTTCCGTTTTAAATATATTTAGATTATCCTCAAAATTAATAGGGATGTAACTATTGATGCTCTTTGACAATACTGATTCTCTTTTGGATTTTAATAATTTTTCCATATAAGGATTAATCTCAAGAATTTGCATGGTTTTAGTATCAACCAAAATTATACCCGTGTTTATTAAACTAATTACGTTTTTTAATAATTTTTCATTATCAACAACAGCCATCTCATATTTCTTTTTATCAGTAATATCCTTGAAAACAATCATGATGCAGTTTTTTTCATCCCATGTTATCTCACTGCTTACCACCTCATAAAATCTATCCTTGATACTGCATTCAATTATTTCATTCAGCGAATAGTTATATATGTATTTGCTTCCGATCAAATCCATATTCTTAACAAAAAAAAACGCTTTGGCATATGTATTGGCATATTTAATGATCTGATTTAGATCAATAATCAAAATAAGATCTTTTATGGTTTCAAAGATATTATTCAAATTTGAATAGCTTTTATTAATCCTGTCTCTAAAATTATTGCGTTCGATACTATAACTAATAGTTTTTTTAAGAATACATTCATTGAGATCATTTTTTAATATAAAATCATCAGCTCCATATTTAATTAAATTTATCCTTGTATCATTATCATCTTTGTTTAATAAAACAATAATTGGAGTAAATCTGGCATAGGAATAAATATTGATAAGTGTTTCGATACCTGAATGATCAATTATATCAATATCCAATAAAATAGAATAATACTTTATGTTTTTCATCATCTCCGCAGATTTGTCATAATCAGTAAAATTTACGTTATAATCATATCCTTTTAAAATATCTGCTATTAAATCATTTAGATTAACATCATACGAAACGACGAGTATGTTTTTAAGCATAATATTAATTATACTCAAACTTTTATATTAATCAAATAAAAAAAAATTAATTAATATTTTGATATAAAATCATATTTGACATTTATTATTAACTTTGTTATATAATAAAATGAAGCAAGGAAGATCAGGTTTTCATGCCGGGCTCTTTTTGGGAGCAGTAGTGTAAAAGCTACAGGACTTCCTTTTTTAATAATTTGGCTTAAATAAACAAATTAAAAGAAAAGGGGCATGAAAATTAGTGTGTTTATTATTTTCTTATCCTATTTTCTATTCGTCAGAGTTTTAAATTAAGCTTATAATTATTATCAAGTTATTTTTACGAGGATATTATGATAAAATCTTTTGATGAAATTAAATTAATTAAAGGACTATCAAAATTTGAAGTTGAGGAGAAATTAAAAAAATATGGTTATAATGAATTACCTGCGGCTAAGAGAAGAAACATTTTTAAAATTGTATTTGAAGTATTTAAAGAGCCAATGTTCATTCTGCTCGTATCATGCGGAGTTTTATATTTAATACTCGGTGATATTCAGGAAGCCTTGATGCTTTTATGTTTTGTTTTTTTGATTATGGGAATAACAATTTATCAGGAGAATAAAACCGAAAAAGCACTTCAATCCCTGAAGGATTTAACATCTCCCAGAGCCCTTGTTATAAGAGACGGAGAACAAACAAGGATACCCGGAAGAGAAGTTGTAAAGGATGATATAGTAATTATTAAAGAGGGCGACAGGGTACCTGCGGATTCTATACTTATGTGGTGCCTTAATCTTTCGGTTGACGAGTCGTTATTGACCGGAGAATCAGTGCCTGTAAGAAAAAATCAATGTGATGATTTTGATAAGGCAAAATTTGAAAGACCCGGCGGAGGCGATGGACTACCTTTTATATATTCTGGAAGTCTTGTGGTACAGGGGCAGGGTGTTGCTAAAGTAGTATCTACTGGTATTGATACAGAGATAGGGAAAATTGGCAAATCTTTAGGTACTATTGAAGAAGAAAAAACTACTTTACAGAAGGAAACAGGTAATCTTGTTAAATTGATATTCATAGTTGCAATAGCATTATGCTCCAGCGTTATATTGATTTATGGATTTTTAAAATCTAATTGGTTAGAAGGGTTTTTATCAGGTATTACTTTGGCAATGGCAATGCTTCCTGAAGAGTTTCCAGTTGTACTTACTATATTTCTAGCGCTTGGAGCATGGAGATTGTCCAGTAAAAAAGTACTGACAAGAAGGATATCCACGGTTGAAACTTTGGGAGCTGCTACTGTTTTATGCGTTGATAAAACGGGAACTCTAACAGAAAATAAAATGAGCATAAGGAAAATATTTTGTAATGATAAATTTTTTGATGTTTCAAAAAAGCAGAAAACAAATCTGCCTGAAGATTTTCATGAGCTGGTTGAATACGGTATACTTGCAAGCAAAAAGGATCCCTTTGATCCAATGGAAAAAGCATTAAAAGAGCTTGGATACAGCACGTTGTACGAAACTGAGCATCTCCATGATGACTGGCCTTTGATCGAAGAATACCCTCTGTCAAATGAACTTCTTGCCTTGTCCCATGTCTGGAAATGTGAAGACGAAGATCACTATATTGTATCGGCAAAAGGGGCGCCCGAAGCTATAATGGATTTATGCCATTTAGATAAAAAAGAGATTGATAAAATTAATTTTAATATTGAGATAATGGCAAAAGAAGGCTTAAGGGTACTTGGTGTTGCAAAGGCAAGTTTTACCAGGAGACTTAAACTTCCACCGAAGCAGCATGATTTTAATTTTGAATTTATTGGTTTAATCGGACTTGCCGATCCTGTGAGAGAATCTGTGCCTCTGGCTGTGAAGGAATGCTATAATGCTGGAATAAGAGTCGTGATGATTACAGGTGATAATCCTCATACAGCAAAAAACATAGCAGAGGAGATTGGATTAAAAAATTTTAATATGGTTATTACGGGGACAGAGCTTGAAAAAATGAGTACAAATGAGCTTAAAGAAAAAATCCGTGAAGTCAATATATTTGCCAGGATAATCCCTGAACAAAAACTTAAAATCGTCAATGCATTAAAGGATAATGGTGATGTTGTTGCAATGACCGGTGACGGGGTAAATGATGCACCTGCCCTAAAATCAGCACATATTGGTGTTGCAATGGGCGAAAGAGGTACTGACGTTGCAAGGGAATCATCAGGGATTGTACTTATGAATGATGATTTTTCTTCAATCGTTGCTGCTGTCAGGATGGGGAGGCGTATTTTTGATAATCTAAAAAAAGCGATGGCTTATATAATAAGTGTTCATGTGCCTATTGCAGGGATATCATTGCTTCCTGTAATATTAAATTTGCCAGTCATTTTATATCCGGTGCATATCGTATTCCTTGAGTTGCTTATCGACCCTGCGTGTTCTGTTGTTTTTGAAGCAGAAAGGGAAGAGGATAATATCATGGAGAGACCTCCTCGCGACCCAAAAGCGAGACTGTTTAGTTATAAGCTTTTATTTTTAAGCTTTTTACAGGGATTATTTTCACTTGTAATGGTATTTGGTGTTTATAAGATATCGTTGATGCTGGGGCAGGACGAAGTAAATGCAAGAACAATGAGTTTTACGACATTGATTGTTTCTAATCTGTCACTGATACTTACCAATAGATTTTGGAGTAAATCTATATTAAGTTCATTTAGGGTTAATAATCCGGCTTTGATATGGGTACTCTTAGGTGGAATTACATTTTTAGGTATGGTTATATATATACCATTTTTGCAGGGCTTATTCCACTTTACATTTTTGCATTTAATAGATATAATAGCGTCCGTCTCAGCTGGTATTATCAGTATTGTATGGTTTGAATTGATAAAAATAGTATTTAAAAAATTGAAACTGGAGATTTTTAATTAAATGGACAGATATAAACAACGGGGTGTGAGCGCAAAAAAAGAAGATGTTCACAATGCGCTTGAAGATAAAATTGATAAAGGTATTTTTCCTGATGCGTTCTGCAAAATAGTCGAAGATCATATCGGCGGAGATAAGGATTACTGTAATATCATGCATGCCGATGGTGCAGGTACGAAATCTTCACTCGCATATCTTTACTATAAAGAAACAGGCGATATTTCAATTTTTAAAGGGATTGTAATGGATTCTGTTGCAATGAATATAGATGATTTGCTGTGTGTTGGTGCAACGGATAATTTTTTATTATCTAATACAATCGGACGTAATCCTAAATTTATCGATGGCCAGATAATAAAGATTTTAATTCATGAATTTCAGAGGATCGCACAGTGGTATAATGACATGGGGATTTCAATGGTTTTAACTGGAGGGGAGACGGCAGATGTAGGCGATCTGGTAAGGACTCTCATAGTTGATTCGACTGTTGTGGCACGACTTAAAAAAGACAGGGTTATAGCAAATGACAGGATTAAACCCGGTATGGTTATAATTGGGTTTGCATCATACGGAAAATCAAATTATGAGACAGAATATAACAGTGGCATTGGATCTAACGGATTGACTTCCGCAAGGCATGATGTGTTTATGAAGGATTATGCGGATAAATATCCTGAAACTTACAACCCAGATATAGATAGGTCATTGATTTATTCTGGGAAATATAAAGTAACCGACATGCATCCCGATCTTCCATATAACATCGGTAAAGCTGTTTTATCTCCAACAAGGACCTATGCTCCTCTGGTAAAAACAATTTTAAAAGAATTAAAAGATAATATCGGCGGTATGATCCATTGTACTGGAGGCGGTCAGACAAAATGTTTAAGATTCGGCAGAGGTGTGCATTACTATAAGAATGATATGATGGATATTCCTCCAATATTTAAAATCATAAAAGAAGAATCCGGGACTGAATACCGCCAGATGTATCAGGTTTTCAATATGGGTCACAGGCTAGAAATTATTACAGAAAATAAATATGCTTCCTTAATTATGGATATTTCTAAAGACTTTAATATTCAATCTAAAATAATCGGTGAAGTAAAAGATAGCAAGGATGGCAAGAATCATCTGACGATTAAATCACCTAATGAAGAGATTGAGTATAATATTTAGGGCGAATTTCGAATACCAAAACAGAAGGAAATTAATCACAGAGAACGCAAAATAATTAAAATGTATAAAAATTATATTAAATTTATTCTTAATATCTTTAATAATATTTGTAAAGCTTTTTACAAATATGTAATTATTTTTTAATAATAATCTTCAAAAATAAAGCAATATATGTTATATAAATAAAAAATCTTCAATCTATTTAATTCAATTTTAATATATAGGATTTGAAGTATAAAAAAATAGGAGGTCTTATGGAAAATTTAGTTTACTATGCTCCATTGTTGGGAGTTATCGGTATTTTAACAATTATCGGCTTGTACATTTTTATTTCCAAACAAAAAGCTGGAAATGATAAAATGATCGAGATTGCCGGTAGAATCAGAGAAGGTGCGATGGCTTACATGAGAAGGCAGTTTTTTAATGTAGGCATATTTGTAATTATTGTTTTTGTATTGCTTTCATTATTCTTGAAAAATACCAGTATAGAGTATTTCGGACTTTATACTGGCATAGCGTATTTGCTTGGTGGTTTGACATCACTGCTCTGCGGTATTATCGGTATGTCGGCAAGTACAAAAGCTAATGTAAGAACGGCAAATGCTGCAAATCAAAAAGGTATGTCAAAAGCATTGAGTATGGCTTTTAACGGCGGTGCTATAATGGGTCTTGCTGTTGCAAGCATAGGATTAATAGGTTTTGGTGGGTTGTATATAATTATATTAAATTATTTTGGTGGCAACTTACTGTATCTTGCAATATTAAACGGTTTTGCGATGGGTGCAAGCTCTGTAGCATTATTCATGAGGGTCGGCGGCGGTATATATACAAAATCTGCCGATGTTGGTGCTGACCTCGTAGGTAAAGTTGAAGCAGGTATACCTGAAGATGATCCGAGAAATCCGGCTGTTATTGCTGATAACGTAGGGGACAATGTCGGTGACGTTGCTGGTATGGGTGCTGATCTATATGAAAGTTATGTAGGCAGTGTTATAGCTTCAATAGCATTGGCAGTTACAACAGCTTCAACAGCTGCAGTTTCAGGCATGGCAATTTCAAGCAATCCTACTGCTTTTGCTACTTTCCCGATAGTAATTGTATCATCAGGGTTGATAGGTAGTTTAATTTCTGTTTTAGCTATGAAAGTTTTACAAAAATTCAATCCTCCTCTGGCATTGAGATTGTCAAGCTGGATTGCTGCTGCGATAATGCTTATCGCAACCTATATAGCATGTCCTTTATTAAATATAGATTTTAAATTTGCTCATGCAGTTGCTTCAGGTTGTATAATCGGTATTGCAATCGGTTTATTATCAGAATTTTATACCTCAGGCAGTCCTATTAAAGATATTGCAGAGCAGAGTAAAACTGGTCCTGCAACAGTAATAATCGGCGGTCTTGCAATCGGTATGCAGTCAATAATTTTACCTGTAGTAGGTATATGTATAGCTATGTTTATAAGCTTTATATTTGCTGGATTATATGGTATTGCAGTTGCTGCAGTTGGTATGCTTGGTACAATAGGTGTAACAATGGCTGTAGATGCTTATGGTCCTATTGCTGATAATGCTGGCGGTATAAGTGAAATGAGTGGTCTTGGTGAAGATACAAGAAAAATCACAGACAGTCTTGATTCACTTGGTAATACCACTGCTGCCATTGGTAAAGGCTTTGCTATCGGATCTGCTGCTTTAACAGCTTTGTCATTATATGCTGCATACTGCCTTGCTGTTGGATTGGATAAGATTGATCTTACAAATCCGATGGTTGTTATCGGTACTTTCCTTGGAGGACTTGTTCCATTCTTTGTGGCTTCAAGTACAATGAGATCGGTTGGTGCTGCTGCATTCAAAATGGTTGAAGAAGTAAGAAGGCAGTTTAAAGAAATTAAAGGTCTTATGGAAGGTAAAGCTGCTCCTGATACAAAAAAATGCGTTGATATCGCAACAAAAGCTGCTGTAGTTAGGATGATGGTACCTGGTATTGTAGCAGTTGTATTCCCTGTTGTAATTGGTGTTTTATTCGGTAAAGAAGCTTTAGGCGGTGCTCTGGCAGGCGCAACAGTAGTAGGTGTTATGCTGGCTTTAATGATGGCAAATGCTGGCGGTGCTTGGGACAATGCCAAGAAATATATCGAAGCTGGTAATTTAAAAGGCTTTGGCAAAAAGAGTGATCCTCATAAAGCTGCAGTTGTAGGCGATACTGTTGGTGATCCTTTCAAAGATACTTCAGGTCCTGCAATGAATATTTTGATCAAACTTATGTCGATAGTTAGTCTTGTTATTGCACCTGTATTAAAAGATGCAATACCTTTATTGACGAACTTGTTTAAATAATTAAAAAATATATTTTGACAAAATCCGGGCTATTCATTTAGAATGATGAATAGCCCGTTTTTTATGTATACAGATGTGGGGACAGAGCTTTGAATAGATTAAAAGGTAGTGTCAAAAATTTTATGAAAAAATTATGAAAACACTGCCAGTGTTCTTT
>CAZHHK010000029.1:0-28615 GCA_964531405.1 uncultured Spirochaetales bacterium
TTTATTCGAAAATTTGAATTTTGGGACATAAAATACCATTAAATTAGCAATGATAAAAATAATAAAAAAAATAGAAATTGTATATTATTATTTTAAAAATTGTTTTTTTTAAAAAAATTTAAATAATGCTTGATTTTTGATAGTATTATTATATATAATTGTTTATATACTATAAAAATCATTTAATAGAGAGAAAAATATGGATAATCACGATAATAATTCACTGGGTTACATAAGGCTTTCTTTTGGACCGAAATGGAAATATGTCGCTTGCGTAAGAAGTTTTGTTCAAAATTTCCTTTCGATCAGTATAAGTGATTCTCAAAAATCAGATAAAATATCGATGGCAGTGAGCGAACTTGTTGAAAATGCTGTAAAATACAATGCAAAAGAAAAAACATGGCTCTATATTCAATTATTGTCAGAAGAAACCGGTGAAATCCTTGTAGAATCTGAAAATTATGCAACCCCTGAAAACATTAAAATATTGCAAAAACAGTTAGAAAAAATATATGAAAAATCGCCAATGGATGCTTATATTGAACGGATGAAGGAAGCTGTTAGCAAAGATGGTGCTTCACAATTAGGGCTGGCTAGAATAAGATGTGAAGCAAATTGCGACATCAAAGCTGAAGCAAAGCCTGACGGCATCCTGAAGATTACAGCAATTTTCCATTAAACAATTATTTTAAGGAGAAAATTTATGGGAAGTTTGTCATTAGATAAACTCACAGATGCAAAGTTTAATATTGAAGTTTCGGGAAATCTGATTAAATTCTCGGGATGTATAGATTTACAGGACCCAGAACCAGTGATTTCACCATTTTTTGAAAAAATTCACCTTCAAATATTAAAAGAAGGAATAAAAGAAATTATGCTTGATTTTAAAGCTTTAACTTTTTTAAATTCAAGTGGTATTAAAACCATTACAAAATGGGTTATGAAAATTCCTTCATTACCTGATGATAAAAAATATAAAATGAAACTTTTATATTCTGAAGAAATTACGTGGCAACGGACAAGTTTAATGATTTTAACTTATTTGGCTCCAGGCTTTGTTGAAGCTGTTGCCGGATAATTTATAATATTTTTAAAAAATGTTAGTCTTTTATTAAATTATTTCCAAGAATAATATTATTTAGTGAGTGTTAATTGTGGAAATACATTAGATTAATTTTAAATATATTTAAAATTAAAAGATTATACTTAAAAGACATATCTTTTTAGAATGATCTTTAAAAAAAATAACGAGCAAAAATATGCAGGATTTATTAAATATTAATTTCCTAAATTGGGGAACTTTCCTAATATCCATAATTACCTTTTTATTTCTTCCGTTGAGTTTTTTAAATTTTAGAATTAATCAGAAAAATAAAGAATTCACACTTTTTTTTCTATTTTTATTTTTAATTCTTCAAGATATTATAATACTGAAATATTTAAATTTATACTATTTACATTTTATAATCATTTCTCTAAGTTATTTTATAATATCAGTTATTTATTTCAAAGATTCGCCAAAAAGAATCAAAGATATTTTAAAAGACTACAAATCATTAATTGCTTTTTTCCTTTTCACAGCGGTTATTCTAACCTTATTTTTCTTATATTCATCATCAATTATTATTACTAACTCCATATTAAATATTTCAATATTCTTTTATCAGATTATATTAATGATGATATTTATATTTATTTATATAAATTATTATATAAATTATCCATTCATAATAAATTATAAGATCAAATCCGCTTTACTATTCTTTTTATTAATATATCTGCTAATTATCCTTGATTTCACATTTTCAATTAAGTACAATTTTTATAAAGATGCTCAAAGCAGCTTAACATTTATCATTATGGCAAATTTAAGAAGTATTATTTATCTGATGATTTCCATATTTGCCTTTTTTAAATTCTTTTTATCAATTAATGCTTTTATAAAGCAACTTTTAGAATATACACAATCAAAAAAAGGTGAATTTAAAACACTTGACATCATAGAAAGTCTTGTTTTGGAAAGTGAAGAATTTGACTTTACTTTAAATAACATATTAAAAATCGCCGGAGATTTAACTAAATCAGACGGAGGTATGATCTATACTTATGACAAAGAAAGGGACACGTTTAATTGTGCAAAGATTAATGGATACTGCATTCCCCCTTTTTTTGTAAACGACAAAATACTGGAAGACGCAGAAGAAATAAATAAAAAATTAAATAAAACAGCTATCAGTCCAGCTAACTCACCATTATTTAAAAAAATCAAAGAATCCCCTGAAATGGTCTTAATCCAAAGAGAAGGAGATGAGGAATCAAGAAAAATACTCTCTTATCTTAGAGACTATGCAGATAATATCGGATCTTTGCTCTGCGGTAAAATTATGATAGATGATGATATTTTCGGTATAATAATTATTGGAGAACAATACTCCAATTATACTTCTACCGATCTTAATATATTTAAAGCTATATGTAGTTTTTCTGGCGTCTTGATCAAAAATATTAAATCAAAATCAATGGAAAAAGAAAGAGAAAGACTGAAGAATGAAATGAAAATCGCAGAACAGATACAAACAGGTATACTACCTAGAAGATACAATATTGAAGGCTTTACTATTACGGCAATGATGAAACCAGCAGAAGAGGTAGGGGGTGATTATTATGATATCCTATGTGCTCCTGATGGCAATTACTGGATGAACATTGGTGATGTGACAGGACACGGAGTTACTGCTGGTTTAATAATGATGATGCTTCAAACATCATCCACTACCACGATAGAGGCAATACCCGATATTTCACCTAAGGATTTGGCTATAATCTGTAACCGAATAATTTATGAAAATGTGCAAAACCGTCTATTATTAGACCAATTTATAACAACGTGTTTTATGAAATTCAATAAAAATGGTTTCTTTGAATATTCGGGGGCACATGAAGATATATATATATATAGAAATGCGACTGACAATGTAGAAGTTTTAAAAACAAAAGGTATATGGCTTGGCTTAATGGAAGATATATCACACGGCACGTCGTTAAACTCTTTTAATCTATATAAAGGTGATACGATGATAATTTTTACCGATGGAGTTATCGAAATAAAAAATAAAAATAACGAGCAATATGATACCAAGCGATTAATAAATCTTTTAAGAAAAAATGGAAGAAAAAATCCTGATCAAATATCCGAAGCACTAATGGCTGATTTAAATGCATTCAAAGATGTACAAAAAGATGATATTACTTATATTATAATACGAAAAGATTAATATAAAGAGAGTGTAAATTTATGGCAACTTATAACGTAATAAGTGGAAGACGAATCAATTCAATATATAGAAGATCTGAGTTAAAATTTATTATATCTTTCAGTGTAATTGTAAATGTAATAATTGCTTTAATTTTAAATATACTGTTTATGCTGTCCAAAGATACTTTAACTGGACGTTTTACAATTAATCCTAATATTTATTATTTCAATTCTATTAAATCTAATATAATCTTTAATTTTTTAACAATGAGCTTGGTATCAATTATAATATCAACAATTTATGCTTATTATTTATTTGTTGAAGCTAAAATTCAATTTAAAAACAGAAAATACTATCTTACTGTTAACGATAATTTTTTGAATATTTTTAATTTTCCTATTTCATTTATATTTTCAATTTTACTTTCTATATTATTTGGATTATCAGTTTCAAATTTTATATATCAAGTTGCGCCAACATTTAATCCTGAGGAGGTTTATGTTCCTTACTTTACAATAATATACTTAATACCAGCTACAATAATATTCTTCTTTTTTTATAAATGGCAAAAACATATCCTTTTTAACTTGCTTTTATTTTGGAACAATATAGCAAGCACTGTAAAAAGAGATTTAAACGAGCAAATATATAATGCGAAAATAAATAATACTTTTATCTGGTTAGTGTTGATCAGAGTATCAAATCTCAATGAAGCAAGCAAAAAATTTAAGAAAAATCCTAAAAAAATCTTTAATCTAATCATAAAAAATTTAAAATCAGTAATAAGGACAACCGATTATATAGTAACATTAAACTCTGCAAAAGGTTTATTTGGCTATATAGTCACGAATGATGAAAAATCATTAAATGAATTATTACAAAGAAAAATAAAACCATTTTTGACTGATAAAATCAAAATTAAAGACGATCATCTCGATCTAGTAATAAATTATCAAATTATTGATATAGCAAAGAATGAAGATATAAATACATTAAAAGATATAACAAATTATATAAAAAAGACGATTGGTAAATTTTAATTACTCTTGATTTAACTATTAAAGATTGCTAAGTCATATTTATAATCGTCATAAACTTCTGCTACTTTTAAGTTTGATTCTTTTATATTTAAGGCAATTTTATATTTTTTTAAGAACCATCAAACAATTGTACACTCAATTAATTTTTAAATCTTCCGAAAATATTAAATAGATAAAACTAAAATTTAATATAAATTTATTTATGATAAACAAAAGAAACATAATTATCATATTAGCAGCAATACTCATAACCATTTTACTTATAATAATCATGCTTGATATATATTTTTTTAAATGGCATCAAAATTCGTTCTTTCTGAATGATTTAATAAATAAAAATAATAACGTGTATGAAAAAACAAAATTCAGTTTTATGAATGACAAGGCAAATACTGAAAATAAAACTCAATTCAAAAATGAACCCGAAAAATTTAAAAATGAGACAGATAAAACTAATAATCAAGAATCAGAAAAAAATAAAAATACAAATCAAAAAGTAATAACAGAAAATATTGAAAAAGAAAAAATATATGCTAAGGGCAGTAATCTACCCGATCAAAAATTTCATTCCTTTGGAGAATATATTACCATTGAAGAAATGAAATACCGAAAGGAACTGGTAAAAAATTTAAAAATTAAAACAATTGTTATAGATAAACTTACAAAAGGCAACGGTATAAGCCAGGAATATTTTAAAATCGCCTATTTGAATAAAATGATCCCTGCAAAAATCTTAGAAGTTATTGTCGAAAGCGAAGAATTTAGAGATTTAATCCCTAAAAAATTTTTAACTGATGAAGTAAAAATAAAAGGATTATCAAAAGGCTCTGCTGTAATAATCAAAAATGAGAGCATCATAGAAATACTTGATCTTTGGACTCTTGGCAGATTAACTCCGGTTCAAAAAGCATGGTCAGTACATGCTATAAAATAAAAACCCGCTTAATCCAGCGGGCTTTATTATTATTTTAGCGTATTATAATATTAATCATATCGTTTCTTATCAGTTTTTATAAATCTTCTGTTATCTCTCCTCTCTCTTCTTTCAGGTCTTTCCTCAATATCTTCATCATCCAGTATCATTGAAAAATTCAACCTTCCCTGCTGATCGATATTCATAAGTTTAACCTTTACTTTATCATCAATTTTTACTACATCATTGACATTCTTTACATGATTTTTAGCCATCTTTGAGATATGTACAAGACCCTCCTTACCAGGATAAATCTCAACAAAAGCACCAAAATCCATAATGCGTGTAACTTTACCCGTAAAAATATCTCCAATAGTTGGATCATTAGTGATTCCATTTATTATATTTTTAACTGTTTGAATATTATCCATATTTGTACCAGATATAGTCGTCATACCATTATCTTCGATATTTATTTCGACTTCATAATCACTTATTAACTGTTTAATAACCTTACCGCTTGGTCCAACAACCTTCCCTATTGATTCTACAGGAATCTGAATACTCTCTATCTTTGGAGCTCTTTCAGACAATTGTTTATTGGGCTCTGGAATAGCCTCTTTTATTTTATCCAAAATAATCCGTCTAGCCCTTTTTGCCTGGTATATTGCCTGTCTAATAACATTTATTGTTAAACCTTTTATCTTTGTATCCATCTGAATAGCCGTTATAGTGTCATAAGTACCAGCAATTTTAAAATCCATATCCCCGCCAAAATCTTCAAAACCTCTTATATCGGTAATAGTAATAAAATCATCTTCATTCTCACCGGTCATAAGACCTATAGAAATACCAGCAACAGGCTCCTTTATAGGCACTCCTCCAGCCATTAATGATATTGTTGAAGCACAAGTAGAAGCCATTGATGAAGACCCGTTTTGACCCATTACCTCTGATACAAGCCTTACTACATAAGGGAAAACATCCTGACTTGGAAGCACAGGAACCAAAGCTTTTTCTGCAAGCGCACCATGACCGATCTCTCTACGACCTGGAGCACCAAACCTGCCTACTTCGCCAACCGAATAAGGAGGAGCATTATAATGATGTATATATCTTTTTTTAGATTCACCTTCAAGAGACTCAAGCAATTGCTCATTACCAGGTGCTCCCAAAGTTAAAATATTAAGCACCTGAGTTTCACCTCTTTGAAACATCGCACTGCCATGAACACATGGTATAGGATTAATCCTGATTTGTATCTCTCTTATTTCTTCCAAACCACGTCCATCAATCCTCAATTTTTTATTTAAAATATTAGCTCTAATCAGCTTTTTAAAAATTTTATCTATTTCAGCAAGTATAGCTTTCTTCGAATATTTTTCAATTTCCTCTTCAGAGAATAAACCCATGACAGGATCGACTATAATATTTTTAAAATCTTTTCGCGGAAGTTCTTTATTTTGAGCAAATTTAGTAAAGTATTCATCGATCTTTTGGACTGTGAAATCTTTAATTTTATTTATCAATTCCTCCGGTTGACTCTTTGGCGTAAATTCCACCTTCTGCTTACCGTGTTTTTTTTCGATCTCTTTAACTTTACTTGCAATTTCACCCAAATATTTATAAGAATACTCAAAGCCTTTTAAAATTTCATCATCATCAATACAATTTGCAGCACTTTCGATCATTATGATCTTTTTATCATTACCTGCAAGGACAAGCTCAAAATCCTGCTTATCGCATTCCTCATAAGTCGGATTAATAATAAAATCTCCATTAATCTTACTTAATCTTAATCCTCCGATATTACTATCAAACGGGATATCACTAATTGCAGCACATATTATAGCAGCGTTAAGTCCTAGAACATCGTGAGGATTCTTTTTATCACTGGATAATACATTAACTATAAGCTGCACTTCTCTGTTGAATTCTTTAGGGAACATAGGCCTAATTGATCTATCAATAAGCCGGCATCTTAATATTGCCTCATCGGAAGGTTTCCCTTCCCTTTTAATGAATTTGCTAGATTTAATCAATCCTCCAGCATATAAATTTTCATTGTATTCTACCGATAGAGGAAAAAAATCCAGATCTTCGATTTCTTCTCCCATAGTAATGACTGCATGGACGATTGTTTCTCCACATTGCAGTGTGACACTTGCATTTGCCTGGTGGGCATATTCACCGATACGGACAATTCCTTCCTTATCACCAAACATGATTTTTTCTTCAATAATTCTGTTCATAAAATTCCTTTCCTTAAATTTACCATCCGCTTATAATAAATCTGATTATTTAAAACCACGAGTTCACTTGATAAGAGATCGCGAAGATCCTAAAATCACATAATTAAAATCTTCGTGTTCCCTCCCCGCTCTTTATAAAAGGGCGGGGTATGTGGTCTAAAAAATCATTTTTATAAAAACGGATTTTTGATTTATTATATTTATATATAATTATTACAATTGTGTAAATCAAAATTTCAGAAATTCAAAGACTCAAAGCTTTTAAGCCACTAAAATCGGGGTATGAAAATTATTATTTTTTTCTGTGTTTTAATTTTTAAACCAAATGTAACAAAAAGTAGACAAAAGTATATCTATGAAGTATATTATAAAAATATAATATGCTAAAAATTATAATTATCTTAGTAATTTTAATACCTATAAATATCTTATCCATTGAAACTGGTAAACTCGTTTTTATTGAAACTGAATCCGGAAGCAAAGTTTATATAAATAATAAGTATTTTGGGAAAGCACCTATATTAATTAAATTATTAAACAATGAATCTACTGTTAAAATTGAAGGAGCAAACGGATATTCTGAAGAAGTTTTTTTTGTCAATGAAAGTATTGAAGAAATTTACTCATATAAACCAGAGCTAAAAGATTATACTTCAAGCTTGAAAATATCTGTAAAACCAGAAAATGCAAAAATTCATATTGATGATACTATCTACAATACATCTGAATTGGCTATTGAAAATATTAAGACTGGAATTCATCAGATTAAAATATTTTCTGATGGTTATAAGACTATAACTAAAGAAATTAATATTAAAAGAAACAGAGAAAATTTATTCTTTTTTGAGCTTGAAAAACTTTTTAAAATTAATTTTAAATATAAATTTCCATTGGATTCCAGGATAACAATAAAAAAATCTGACAACATATATCTTTTCAAATCAAATGAAAAAATATTTTTAGAAAACGGTAATTACGAAATTTATATTGAATCCGATTACCTTGAAAACTCTCCAATAATTCAGACAATTAATATCAATAATAATGATATATTATTAGATTATCAACCAATATTAAAAAAATCTAAGATAATAATAAATGGCATAAGAAAGAATTATAAAATATTTCTTGATGATGTTGATGTTACAAACGATATAATTGGCAACATTTATAAATGCGATGCTGGACTACATACTCTTCTGGTTAAAAATGGATCAAAAAACAAAATTTTTGAATTAAACCTTTTACCCGATAAAGAGCATATAATCAATATAAAATATTGACATTTTTCAATCAATATGATAGTTTCATTTTCTACAAAACGGGAAGTAGCCTAGCCCGGTTTAAGGCGTCTGCTTTGGGAGCAGAAGATCGGGGGTTCAAATCCCTTCTTCCCGAATTAAATCCGGCCGTTAAAATATGGAATATTTTAATTTAAAAATTTTAAATATTATTTAAGATATTAAATTAAAATAAATGATTTTAATGGTTTAAAAAGCGCCAATAGCTCAGTTGGATAGAGCAACAGCCTTCTAAGCTGTGGGTCCCGAGTTCGATTCTTGGTTGGCGCATTATTTTTTTATGGTGGATGTAGTTCAATGGCAGAGCGCCAGGTTGTGGTCCTGGTTGTTGGGGGTTCGAGTCCCCTCATTCACCCATGAAAGAGAGCGTTCGTAGCTCAGTTGGATAGAGTACCGGACTTCGAATCCGTGGGTCGCAGGTTCGAATCCTGCCGGACGCACTTAAATTTTTTGGGCCGTTAGCTCAGCTGGTAGAGCAACAGACTCTTAATCTGTGGGTCAAAGGTTCGACCCCTTTACGGCTCAAATTTTTTAGCGAGCGTGGTGGAATTGGCAGACACGCTAGACTTAGGATCTAGTGCCGTAAGGTGTGGGGGTTCAACTCCCCCCGCTCGCAATAGTTGGAGAGTTGAAACGAAATGAGTGGTCAAAAAAAATGTTGATTTTTTTTGATTTTTATATTATATTATCTAAAAATTTTTGCGAGAATAGCTCAGTGGTAGAGCTCCACCTTGCCAAGGTGGATGTCGCGGGTTCAAGTCCCGTTTCTCGCTCAGATAAAAATTAAGAACTATCAGTAAAATGATAGTTCTTTTTTTTTTATTAATTTATAGTAAAAATTTACGGGACTTGAAACGAAAGGAAATTTCGTAAAATTTTATTTATTTTCAATCAAATTATCAAGTATCAATCCGAAAAAACCGCTTGATCCGCTTTGATAATACCAACCCAAATGTATCATACAATTGTTGCATAAGGTAATAGACCATTCATAGCCGGGAAACCAGGTAAACTGAGATGTCGGCTCTCCAATCTTTAAACACCCCTTTGCTTGCGAAAATGAGCCAATAGTAAACACTAATCCCATAGGATTTTTGAATGTATGAATGTGTTTTTCATCAATATTTATTGAATGATTCTTTGAAGTGATTATATTTCTACAAAATTTACATAGCAAAAAATTATCATCATCGATTTTCTCCTTATCATGAGACTTAGGATCAATTCTTATTTTTGAAATATTATTTATCGTTTGAAATATAAACAAATTATTAAAATTAACATTTTCAAAAGTCATAATATAAACCCGTTATTTTTAATAATACAATTTTAGCATAAGAATTTATTTTTTTTAAATATTAATATTAAAATATAAAATATATTAATGAATTAAATATTGAGATTTCCTGTAATATATAGTATATACCAAATATGAAACTCCCATATTTATTATTAAGCGATACTTCAGGTAATATCTTCGAAGCTAAAGAATATTTTATGACAGGAATGTCATTGAATAAGTTTGAACTGCCTGACGAAAACGAAATAATCGAGCTACCTTTTGGCAGTAACCTTTTCATGTTGCCAGACAGGATTGCAGTAGGTTATGACATAAAAAAAAATGAAACAACAGAAATCCCTACCTATAAAGGTATAAAGGTTTTCCCTGTTGCTGCATTTATGGCACCGGCTTATTTGCAAATATTAAGAGCCGCACATATTAAATCTGACCCTTTAAAAAAATTACCTCTGTATTCATATACACTTGTCGGCTGGAAAAACGGAAAATTTTATGCTAGCGGATTAAGGATAGATGAAGATACACGACAGGACCTGAAAAATGTGGATATAAAGTTAATAAACAAACAGGCTAAAATCGTTTTAAAAAAATATAAAAATAACAGACTGGTTAATCATTTAATAAACAAATGCGTTTTATCCTACGGCTGTCCTGCTGCAAGAAATTTCGTATTGTCTAGATGGGAATGTCCTGTGCCGACAAGTCCTGTCTGCAACTCTAACTGCCTTGGTTGTATATCAAAACAGGAAAAAACTTCAGGCGTATGTGCTTCACAGGACAGGATAGATTTTACTCCAACGCCAGAAGAAATATTAGAATTTACAGTACCCCATCTTGAAAATGCCGATAGACCCGTAATAAGTTTTGGACAAGGATGCGAAGGCGAGCCATTACTTGTGGGTAACATAATCGAAGAAGCCATCAAGTTAATACGCAAAAAAACAAACCGAGGCATAATAAATCTAAATACCAATGGCAGTATGCCAAAAGTCGTCGAAAAACTCTGTAAAGCCGGACTGGACAGCATAAGAGTAAGCATTAACTCGGCTAACAAAAAGTATTACGATAAATATTATAAGCCCAATAATTATTCTTTTTATGATGTGGTGGATTCATTAAAAATAATCCGTAAATATAACAGATGGGCTTCGATAAATTATCTCATGTTTCCGGGTTTTACAGATACACAGGAAGAAATCAATCATTTGATCAAACTAATTGATAAGACAAAGCTAAATATGATACAAACAAGAAATCTCAACATAGATCCTGACTGGTATATTGAAGAGTTAGGACTATCAGATGTTCATCACAAACCTATTGGGATTAAAAAATGGGTAGACTTTATGAGACAAAATTATCCTCAAATAAAACTTGGTTATTTTAACCCTCCATTAGTCGAAATGAATAAAATGGATTTTAAATTTAAGTATAATATCAGTCTATAAATTAACCAGAGGCAAAGGCACCTTAATAATATTTACTTTATCTTTTTCGTGCTTTTTAATTAATGAGTCAAAACTTGTTTCATCATTGCTTTCAAAAACCCTTATATAAAAACGATGAGAGCTAAAATAAGGGACGATTACAGATATATGATAATAATATGGTATCATGGGAGTAACTGCCTTCAATTTATTAAAAACCAAAATATAAAAATATGAATAATCTTTTAATTGATCCCTAAAAATTATTTCTTTTAAATTATTAACATCATATCCCTGATTCTGTTTATACTCAAAATATTCATCTTTTGTATACTCTTCAGCCTTAACACTTTGATAATTGCAATAATAATTAATTTTATCTATTATGTTTAACGACCAATCCAATCCGAAAAATGGATCATCTGTTAAATTATTATAACGGAAATCACTATTCCTTCTGATATCCGATCTGGGCATTTTAAGATCTTTAATTGATAAATATCCAAAATCCGGTTTATTCAGCCTTATATAGTTATCCGCAATTTCTTTTAAAAAACCACTGCAATTATATCCCATTTCATTCTGATTTTGCTTCAATCCACTGGAAATATAAACAAACTCTCCAAATTCATCTTTTGCACCGTCGGCAACATATTTTTTTGTCATACTTTTAATCAGCACTTTATCTATAAATTTTTGCTTCAATTGCTTATCATCAATATTGATCAAAAGATTGTCTGCAATCTGATTTTTAGTTAATTGATTAATTATTACATCCAATGAAATTATACGCAATGTTTCAAATGAAAAATAATAAGGTATATCTTTTATGAATAATCTATCAAATAAATAAACATCAAATTTCCCAGGTTTATTTCTTAAAAAAAGCATATATGAATTATCACTTTCATGAAAATACACTCGTACTTTTAATAATTCCTTATCTTTATTAAATAAATATAAAATCCTTCCATAAGTATTAAAATAATTCCATCCTTTATAGGCATTAAAAAATAGCATCTCATAATTTTCTTTATCAATTTTACAGATCAGTCCGATTTTATTACCTCTATCTTCGTAATTTGTTATTTTATTTGCAAATTTATCCCAATTTTTTTCATAATTAAAAAAAGCTCTTCTAATATTGATAGTATCATTAAAATTACTTTTTTGTGTATTTACATTAAACAAAAGAGTTAGGTTAACTATTATTCCAATAAATATTTTATTCAATATAGATCTTATCATTCACATTGCCTTTTTCATCAAAAATAAACTTATTTATCTTTTCGACATTATTTTCAACTTCTTTTAAAAATAATTCCTTATTAGGCGCAAAAAGAGGACTTATTTCAACTATCTTACCTTCAAGTTTATCATTTTTGATTAATCCACTGTCATTAAGCCAACTTTTAAAAAGGTTGTTTTGCCCATCCTTACACGTCTGTATGGAATCAACCCCGGTTTTATTTTTTAAAGGATAAAATTCTTCATCTCTTTTTGTTTCATAAAACACAGCGCCTCTCGCCATTGGTATAACATCAAAAACAAATGATTCGAATTTCAATGCATCCATATCTTTAATTACTGGCTCACCATCAAAACTGTAACCTTCAACTTTTTTAATAGCATGATGTATCTTCATATTTTTACTACATCTAATCAAAAAATCTACATTAAAAATATGAATAGCAATTGATCCCATAAGATATTTCAACTTACCTGCATCATCTTTTTCATACATAATCTTTTTTTTTAAATCAGAATATTCAACAATTCCTTTTTTATTATTCTTCTTGCAAATAATCCCAAGCTTTTCTTCAGGAAATTGCTTTTCAATAACTTTAGTGGATATCTCAGATTTCTTAAAAATATGATAACCGATAAAATATGGATCGCACATATCAACCAATGGATTATCAACCTGAAAGTAAACAAGATATTTGATGCCACTTTTTTTTATAAATTTAAGTAATCCATTTTTATAAAGAGCTTTAATCACACCACCATGCCCATCAGGATTCTTATAAATACTAAATTTAGTTTCTAGTATAAGTCTACCATCTAAAGTTAAAGAAGGAAGAAGACCTTGCGTAAAAAAAATAATTTGATCTTTTTTTAATCTAAAATAATTATTTTTTTTAAAAAAATCTTCTGTTTCCTCATTATTTTCAAGGGAAGTCATTATAAGCCAATAAAAATCTTTATTATAAAAGGTCGAGTAATATTTTATTTTTTCTGCAAATATTTGAAACAGTGATTTGTTTTTTACAGGAGACACAGGGTAACAACCTTTTGGATGATTATAATCAAGCCTTGACCCCTGCCCTCCTGCAACGGTCAAAAAAGCGACATGATTTGCAAACAATGCTTTTTCACCAATTTTTTTTAAAAATAATTTTTCATGACATTTTTCAATACTAAAATATTCTGTCGGACTTAAACAAAGATTATTAAACTTACGGTTTTGAAAACGATAATAATATTTTTTTATTTTTTTAAAATCAACTTTGTTTAAGTCATCTAATAATTTTCTCTTTTCTTCTTCTTTCAATTCATTCCAAAAATATAAAACATGCTCATTGCCGCTTTTATTTAATTTTTTTATTAGTTTTTTACTTATAATTTGCCTTATTTTTAAATTCATGATCCCTCGTTATTATCATTATGTATTTTTAAAATAGAAAGTAATTCCTGTAATTTACCTTTTAATTCTTTAATATTAGGAAAATTAAAATTCACATTACTTTTTTCATTTAAAACTTTTTTTGCCCCTTTTATTGTTAATCCTTTTTCATAAAGCAACACCTTTATTTTTCTTATTAATTTAATATCATCATCCGTATAAATGCGGTGACCAAATTTATTTTTCCTTATTCTTAAATCTTCAAATTCCATTTCCCAGAATCTTAAAACAGTTTGTTTAATTCCTGTAATATCGGCAACATCTTTTATTGTATAAAATTTTTTATTATCATTCCCAGTGTTCATATTTTTCTTTACGACCCAGCAAATCATTAATGGCATCCTTCATACTATAATCCTCATAAAGGATTTTATAAAGCTGTCCCGTCAAAGGCATCTCTACGTTTAAATTTAAAGCATAATTATAGATCGACTTGCAGTTTTTTACCCCTTCGGCAACCATAGTCATTGAATTAATAATATCATTAATTTGCCTGCCTTTTCCCAGCTGTTCACCCACGAATCTGTTTCTCGAATGCTTTGACTGGCAGGTTACAATTAAATCACCCATTCCAGCAAGTCCAGAAAACGTTTTTTCGTTTGCCCCGGCTTTTTTACCAAGCCTTATTATCTCTGCCATACCGCGTGTTATAATCATGGCTTTGGTATTATCGCCAAAGCCTATGCCATCACAGATACCGGCTACTATAGCGATAATGTTTTTTGCAGCACCGCATAGTTCAACACCTGTAATATCTTCATTTGTATATACCCTGAAATATTTACGCATAAAAGCTTTTTGAACCAATTCCGCATATTTAAGATCCTGACATGCGGCAACAATGCCAGTTGGCATCTTGCGGCTTACTTCTTCTGCATGAGTAGGTCCTGACAAAGCAACAACGCCTTTTTTTTCAGGTATCACGGTATCAATTATCTGGGACATTCTTAAAAATGTTTTGTCTTCAATTCCTTTGATAACCGTTATTAAAAGCTGATTTGCTTTTATCAAATTCTTGACATTATTACACAAATCCCTTAATGCAAAAGAAGGAACTGCAAATACAACAATTGAAGCATCTTTTACTGCTTCTTCAAGATCATTTGTTACAAAAATATTTTCAGGAAATACTATGCCCGGCAATAGCCTTTTATTTTCCTTATCATTTTTCAATATTATTGCTATATCAGCCTCAAATTCCCATAATGAAACATTAAATTCATCAGATAAAAGCACTGCCAAAGTAGTTCCCCAAGATCCAGCCCCAAGTACTGCCACTTTATTGTTTTTCATATAAATCCTTAATAAAAATAATGAAATGAATAGATAAATATAACTTTTACCGATTCTATAAAACATTATAAAAAGTGTCAATTGATTTATTATACAAGAGATTTTTAAGATAAAAACCTGATAAAAAACTTTGATTTTATGATTGTCAAGAAAAAAAATAAGTTTTTTTAAATTGTTAATAAGTTGTTCAAAAACTCTGCTTTTTTATATAAGCATAGAGTTATTTTAAAAAAAAATATACAAAAGCTAAAAACAAGTCTAACTAATGGAAATACCATAAGTTAAGCAGTTAACTTAAAATTCATTGCAATTAAAAAATACAAATTTGAAATAAATATCAAAAAACAGTTGTTAATAACTTGTGAAATTATTGTCAAGTCATGGATAAAAACTTGCAATTATTAAAATTTGCTGAATTCAATACTAAAAATAAACTTTAGTTGAATATATAATCTCAATATACTATATTTTCTAATAGGAAATATATTTTTTATAATTGTTAATATTTATATTATAAATATAATATTTTTTATAAATATTATTGATAAACTATAAATAATATATTATAATTAATCGATAATCAATACAATTACTAAATCGGATAAATAATGCACAATACTCTCTTAATAATACAAACGATAATCGCAACTTCCACATTTTTATTTTTTATAATAACAATCTCAAGAATAAAAACACTTACCGATAAAAGTGAAGGCTTCATGTTTTCAATATTAAATTTATTTGCATTCGGTTACAGCTTAATACCGTTTATATATGATTTTAATCTCTATTTTTGTTGGATAATTAGCTCTGTTTTTGGATCATTTGCAATAATATGTATTGTATTGATTTTTAACAATAAAATCTTGAATAGTATAATCATCCCCATGGCAATCTTTTCCTGTATAGCAAGCATACTTCTAACAATTTTTGATAATTTCATGAGCTTAAGTTTTGCATTAAAATATTTTGTTTTATATTTTCCCCTATTAATATTTAATAACATACTATTATACAGATATTCATTTATAAATAAAACAAAACTTCATTTTCTTTTTGGAATAATTATGTCTATAATTATTTTTTCTTCCGGTTATGATCTTTTTAAAATTTCACTTAATTTGCCTAAAATTCATGGATCAACAATCGGTATGTTTTTTTATATAATAATAATAGGCTATGAATTAATATTAAACGGATATTTAAATAACCATGGTTGGATCGATTATTCTATACAGTTAAAACAAAAAGAAGAGCTTTTAAATGAAAAACTTATGCTGTTAAGAAAAGCAAAAATTGATTCTGTAGTAATATTATCACAAACAATCGAAGCAAAGGATCCTTATACAAGAGGACATTGCCTGAGGGTCAGAGATTTTGCAAAGGCTGTTGCAAGAGAAATGAATTTTAATAAAGATAGAATTCACATGATTGAATTCGGTGCTTTATTGCATGATGTAGGTAAAATAGGCATACCGGGGGTTATTTTAAATAAAAACTCAAAATTATCAGAAAATGAATATAAATTAATAAAAAAGCACCCCGATATAGGAGCCAATATAGTAAAGAATGTTGAATATTATGCTCCGATAATCCCCATGATAAAGCATCATCATGAAAATTATGATGGGACCGGCTATCCCGATGGTTTAAAAGGCGACGAAATCCCAATCGAAGCCAGAATCCTTGCTATTGGTGATGTTTTTGATGCATTAACAAGCAACAGACCTTACAGACGAGCAATATCAACAAATGAAGCTCTGTCCCTATTAAAAGAATTAGCCGGCAAGCAATTGGATCCTTATATTGTCGATATTTTTATTAAATCAAAAATTTATGAACTGATACATCAGCCTTCAATGGACAAACTCGAATTCGAATTTTAGGTTTTATCTTCTTAAATATTTCATCAGTTAATATATTAAACAAAACTGCTTTTTTCACCGATATTTATATTGATATAATATTATAAAATCATTTAATATTTATTAAAAGGACGAATTTTAAATACCATAGATAGATGAGAGTAAATTATTCAAAAAGATATCGAGGGCATCTGTACTCTATGGCCAAAAATTCTAAAATATGTAAGTCCTAATAATAAAAAAACAACTTAAAGGCACTGCGTTAATGAATAAAGAAGATAAATTTATTTTAAATGACAACAAGTCATTCCTCATAAAAAATTCAATTTTTTCTTTAACAATTTCATTAATTATATGGGTGTCATTATCAATTATTTTTAATATTTTTATTCATATCAAAATTCTTGAATATTCTGATTCACTTATAAATAATGAATTATCAGGTATTTTAAATTTTTATGAAAATACCGGTGATAAAAATATCATCAAAAAATATATTCAATCAATCAATTATAAAAAAACATTTTCATTTGGAATTATTTTAAATGATAAAGAAACATTTGATGTACCTATATACCCTGTTGATAAAATAAAAGAACTTATGAAAAAAAATAAATCTAATTATGATTCTGAAAAAATAATTGATAAAATAATAAATTTAAAAAATTATATAATAAATATTTACTCAAATCAAAATTTTATTTTGTCATTAAAAAAAAGCAATATAACAGTATACTGCATTTATAAACCGCTGGATTTACTTAAAAATAATATATTAATAATTTATATAATCAATCTTTTTATAATTATATCCGGTATTATAATAATAATCCTTATATCATCTTTTTATTTGAGAAAAACATTTGTAAAACCGATAAAAAAACTTATCAATAAATCGAATTTAATAAAACAGGGAAATCTCTCGATTGATTTTAACAATATCAAAAGAAAAGATGAAATAGGACACTTAAGCATTGCATTTAAAGAAAATACGGAAACACTGAAAGATCTTATTGAGAATGTTTATAAAGCCGTTTTAATAATGAACAGAATATTGAACAATCTTTTTAAATCATCAAAGTCAGTTTCGGATTCTGCAAATGCTCAGGTTAAAACAATCGAAGAAACCCAAGGCAATTTTGAAAAATTAAATTCAATGATAAAAACCATAACCGAAGAATCCAAAAGAGGCTCAAATTATACAATGAATGCCTATGAAAAAACTAAAATAGGTCTCGAATCAATCCAAAACCTTGAAAACGAAATGGCAAAAATTGAGTCTAGTTCGCAGGAAATATCAGATATTATAAGGATTATAAATGATATCGCCGAACAGACAGAATTACTATCATTAAACGCTTCGATAGAGTCAGCGAGAGCAGGAGAATCCGGCAGGGGGTTTAATGTTGTATCAGGTGAAGTACGCAAATTGGCAGAAAAAACATCACAGGCTGCAAACCGTGTATATGGATTAATTACAAACAACAATAATCTTATAAAAGCCGGCGTAAATTATTCTAAAAATGCTACAAAAATATTAAAGGAAATCTCGATAGCTAATGAATTATCCGCAAGTGTTGCTAAAATTATTAATGAAGAAACGATAAAAATCAAGCAGATAACAAATGAAATGATAGGAGTCATTAATTATATATCCGAAGTAGCACAGGCAAATCTATTGGAAAGTAGCAACGTTGCAGCTACAACTAATGAATTAAGTACTCAAGCTTTTGAACTTCAAAAATTCATCGAAAAATTCGATATAAGATCTAAACAATTGAGAGATAATCAAATACGCATAGAAAAAAACCTTGAAAACAAACTCAACGAATTAACTATCTTTGTCAAAGAAAAAGGCAATCTTTTTTTACCTACTGGTAATAGTGTTAAAATAAAATCACAAAATAAAGAATATAGTATTGAAGAAATTCAACTGGGAGACTCCATACTAACAGGCAATGATGAATACGCTGATTTTCTTTATAAAAAATTTGATGCCCATGTAATAATATTTCAAAATCTTGATGAAAATCTGATCTCAGTCTCATCCACAATTAAAAATTACGATAACTCAAGATTAACCGGCACTATGATTAATCCCAAGTCCAGAGTTTACAACAATCTTATAAACGGTAAAAATTTTATATCAAGGGAATTCTGGATTGACAGATGGTATATAGTCGCATACAAACCGTTTATAGACCAAACCGGTTACCTTCAGTGTGCTATTGCTTTATGCATACCTGAAGACTTAAAAATTAAATTAAATAAAGACAAACCAGTTGAATCAATAAATTAAGATTACACATCCTGCACTTCAGCCTGAAGCCTTTCATAAATATAGTCAAATATTTTCGATTTTATATTTTCAGTTAGATTAATAAAAATCAAAAGATAGATATTTTGATTATCGCTATGAAAACCTTTAACGAGCGCCTGGATGGGGAAAGGGACCCCCCTCAATTTCATAATAACCTTTCGTAAAATTTGATTTTTCACAAGGCAATGTACGCCAAATTCAACACTCATGCAGTAGATGCTTAAATCAATAATTCTACCTTGATACTGCTTGCCGTCAACATCAACCATAACTAATGTATTTTTATCATTTACAAACGGATTTACCCTAACATATTTTCTCTTACCCCTTGCTTCACTTGCCTCAAGCACTTTCAATATGTTATCAAGACTTTTTTTATAACTTGTATAAAGATTAATATAACCGCCGGTCAGTCCCAGGTCAATCAGATATTTTGCAGAATAATACTCATCATTGCTCGTTGAATAAGTACATATCCCTATCTGAACACCGATATTTTCAGGATTATTTATTATTTCTTTTATGAATTTTTCCCATTCTTTTTCTTCCATTTTTTCAAATATATTTATATATACAATACTGTAAGGATATTTCTTTACAAGCAATGGGATTTGATTATGATCTTTAATTACATATACTTCATAACCGTATCTTATAAGCTCCTTAAGAAAATCAAACACAACACTTACTGGATATAAAAAAAATATCTTTTTAGAAAAAACTTGACCCTTTTCATCACTCATAAAATCAGTTTATTCCATTATAGTACCATTGTCAACAAAGTATTTTTTTAAAAAATTTTATTTGAAATATAAAAACAATATTTATATAATAAAATCAAAATGAGAATTAGCAATGAGAAAAAAGAATATCTTATGGCTTTATAATGAGCTTCCAAAATTAACTGCAAAAGGCATTATAAATAATGAAATATCTGAAAAAATAAAAGATTATTACGGAAAAGTTGAAAAAAAGGATTTTGCCCAAATACTCTTAATGGTATTTGGAACAATTGGTACAATTTTAATCGGATTGGGTATTATTCTCCTTTTTGGATATAATTGGGACAATCTTCCAAGATTTGTAAAAACAATTGTTTCATTTTTTCCACTTATCATATCGCAAATCATATGTTTATTTGTATTAATTAAAAAAGAAGATTCTATTGTCTGGAAAGAGTCATCCAGTGCATTTTTAATGATTGCTATAGGAGCTTGTATTGCACTGATAAGTCAGATTTATAATATCTCTGGAGACCTTGATGAGTTTATTTTAACATGGATGCTCTTGGGGTTTGCACTTATATACCTATATGATTCAAATGTCGTTACGTTATTCTATATAATCGGCATAACCTGGTGGTCAGGCCTAGCTCAGTACAATGATAAAAATTCGATACTATTCTGGTTATTATTTGTTGCCATGCTACCCAGATTATACTTTAAATATAAAGAAAACAAATATTCCATAACAACGACTTATTTAAACTGGATACTGGGTTTATGTTTGTGTGTCGCAACCGGTATAACTTTAGAAAAAGTAATGCCCGGTTTATGGATAATTGTCTATGGATCATTCTTTGCTGTATTATATTTAATCGGAAAACTTGTATTTACCGATCCGCCCGGCTTTATCTACAGGCATTTTTACTTAATCGGCTCATTCGGGATTATTGTACTGTCATACATCCTGACGTATAACTGGCCATGGGAAGACATAGGCTGGTTTAATATGCGCAACACAAATTATTATAATTTGCTTGCATCGATTGCCGATTATATCATCGCAGGCTGTCTTTTCACAGGATCGATAGTGTTATCAGTTATTTCTTTTTTTAAAAAACAAAAGGGTAATCTCGCATTAGGACTCTTCCCCGTAGTTATTTTAATCTGCTATATTATTGTGACATATTCTTACGATCGTTTTACCTATTACATTTATTCCGGTGATACGGCAAAATTAATTGTTCACATAATAACAAATTTATTTATTATTGTAATATCAATCGGTGCGGTAATAAACGGTTATATACAGAGAAAATTATATTTAATTACTTACGGCACCCTGATGCTGTCAATATTGATCGCATTAAGATTTGTATTTGTAGAAAGCTTCTTTGAAAATCTTTTAGTTCGCGGAATTATATTTATAGTAATCGGAGTGTTATTTTTATTTACCAATTTATTTTTTTCAAAATTATTAAAAAAACAGTTAGCCAACGAGGCAATAAAATGAAAAATAAAATTAAACTGATTTTATTCATTACCCTATGTATCGTACAGCTTTCGATACCTGCGTATATAGTTTTAAAAAATGAAATAACGATTAATAATGGTATTGAATTCAAATTCAAATGTAGTCCTGTTGATCCTTATGATATATTCAGAGGCAGATATGTAGCCATAGGAGTAGAAGTATTTGACAGGCAAAATATACCTCAAAGCGACCTGGCTTATCTGGAAAAAGCCGGAACTATTTATGCATTGATAGATACAGATAATGAGGGTTTTGCTTTTATCAAAAGTTTGACCAGTTACAAACCGCAGAGTAATATTAATTATTTAAAACTATATGTCAATAAGTATAAGTATATCAATAATCCATTTACAAAATTTTTCATGAATCAGGAAAAAGCTCCGAAAGCCGAAAAAATTTACCGTGATAATTTATGGGAAAAAGATGCAAAAACTTATATTACGGTGAAAATAAAAAACGGCAAAGGTACTATAACAGGATTATATATAGATGATAAATCTATATACGAGCTTATTAAATAAAAAGCGGGCAAGAAATAATAAAAATCACCGCTTACCCGCTTTCAAAATATATAACACACAGTTATACTTTACAACTATTTAATATATACCTCACTGTTTGCCACTAAAAACCCAAGTATAAACACCAAAGGAGCATTCCAGTTTATACAAATTTCGTTTGATGCATAGCTATCCTGTCTATCCACATAACTTTTTGCCGGTGCATTGCTGGGATACTGCTGATTATCCTGTCTGCCTTTATTAGGTCCACCGACTAAAAATCCCGGCACAGGCTCATCAATATTATCCGATCCGCTTGGTCTATGATGAATATGCATTGGAGTTTTACTGCCATATCCTGTGACAAAAGAATATCCTGTTGCATTCTTTCCAAAAATATAATCCAGTATCATTATAACACCGTCAAGATATTTCTTATCATTGGTTAATTTATATGCATAACAGAGTATTACACCATAATTGCATATTTCTCCATTTGATCCCCATATAAAATCATTTTCCTTCATAGGTATTTTATAGCCTGATTTATTAATATCAGCTATTAATTTATCTGAATAATTAATTATCCCGTTTTTAATTGTGTTAATCTGTTTTTCCGGTAAGTTATTTGCAATCACGGATAGAGAAAAATTACCAAGATTTGAAACATAAGCCCATGTAGCCTGTTTTGATATTCTGTTTATATTCATATTATCAGTTATGTATTTTTTATAGATATTGTCTCCCGTAGAAATAAACAATTCACTTGCAGCCCAGTAAAATTCATCATCATAACTTGTATCACTGTAAGGACCCGATCCTCCGGTTTCAGCCGGATGTGCGGCTCTTGGATTTTTAATCGCCCAATCCCATGCTCTTTTTGCTCTATCCAGACAATCATTTGCATAAATTATATCAATATTTTTAAAAACCCTTCCAGCCTGAGCCATTACGGCACAGAAATTAAGGGTTGATGTTGTTGATTTACCAATAACATAACGTTGCGCTGTATCATCCTTAGGCTGGATAAACCCTGGCCAACGTAGAGGACCGATTTTAAAAAACACGCCTCCGTCAATATCCTGCATGGTTTTCATCCAGTCAATTTCGTATTTTACTTCATCAAGAATATCCGATTTTTTATTACCGCTTTCTGGAATATTTAAATCATCCTTTACCACATCAGGATAAAGTTCATATAACCCCAGCAAAGTGCAAACACTTATGCCCCCGTTAACAATATATTTACCGTAATCGCCAGCATCATACCATCCTCCCGGACTTGAATACTTACCGCTTTTACCTGTAGATGCATGCAGCATTAAATTTGTATCAGGATGACCTTTATCTCTGTACCATTTGCCAGCATATTTCCTATCTAAATCCATAGAAGCCCTTTGATAATAATATGACTTCATTGCAGCATTTAAGACTTTATCATAAATATCATCGCCAATTTTAAACTTATAAGATTCACTATTTTTATCAATTACAATTTTATATTCCCCTGGCTGATTAAACCCGGTAAAATCTCCAATTTTCAATTTTTCTCCAGATTCATTGTAAAACCCAAAATCAATCAATTTACCAGTAAAAACAGTTTCTTTTTTGTTATCAATAATACTAAAACTTGTTGAATTTGAATTGGCAACTATAAAATATTTTGGCGAATTTGTTAAATATCCCAGTTGATTAATACGTATATTATTATCAATCTTAACCGGATAAATTTTAGCAATAATTAAAATCATTAAAATTAAATGTAAAAAATTTCTGAATTTCATCATTAATCTCCTTGCTCTAATATTATTAATATTTTATTATTCTGTAAAGTGGCAAATATTATTATTAGTTAAATTTTAAATCATTATCCATGAAATTAAAGGAAAAAAATGAAGTCATTCGAAAATATAATAATCAAAGGCGCAAGAGAGCATAATCTTAAAAATGTTGATCTAACACTGCCCCGAAATAAAATGATCGTAATCTCCGGAGTAAGTGGTTCAGGCAAATCTTCCCTCGCCTTTGATACAATTTATGCCGAAGGACAAAGACGTTATGTAGAATCACTGTCAAGCTACGCCAGACAGTTTTTAGGACAGATGGAAAAACCCGATCTGGATTATATTGAAGGTTTAAGCCCTGCAATATCAATAGAACAAAAAACAACTCATAAGAATCCCAGATCAACGGTAGGCACAGTTACAGAAATTTTTGATTATCTGCGATTGATGTTTGCAAGGCTTGGCATACCTTATTGCTATAATTGCGGTAGTATTATAGAAAGCCAATCTATCGATCAAATGCTCGATCTAATTTTAAATGCAAAGCCTGATACCAAAATACTAGTCCTTGCTCCAATTGCAAGAGATAAAAAAGGAGAATTTCAGAAGGTTTTTGATGACGCTAGGAAAAGCGGATTTACCAGAGTCAGAGTTGACGGCAAAACTTACAGTCTTGATGAAAAAATCACTTTAGAAAAAAATATTAAGCATACGATAGAAATAGTTGTTGACAGACTTATTATAAAAAACGACATCAGAAAGCGTCTTGCCGATTCACTGGAAACCGCTTTGAATATTTCAAACGGATTAATCGGAATAGACTATGAAGGCAACACGGTTTTATATTCAGAAAAATTCGCCTGTCTTAAATGCGGTATTAGCTATCCTGAAATCCAGCCTCGTATTTTTTCATTCAATAATCCTCACGGAGCGTGTCCGGAATGCCATGGGTTGGGCGAAATCAGCGAGTTTGATATTGATAAAATAATCCCAGACAAAAACCTTGCAATATCGGATGGAGCAATACATACCCATCTACCACGCCATACTTATATGTATCAGTATTTTGTATCTTTATCAAAATACTATAAATTCGATCTTGATACACCATGGAATAAACTTGATAAAAAAATTAAAGACATAATCCTATATGGATCAAAAGATGAAATCAATTTCAACATTCATTTAAAAGAAAGCAATATAAAAAGAGAATTCGTTTCAAAATTTTCTGGGATCCTTCCTGATTTAAAAAGAAGATACAGAGAATCTGTCAGTGATGGAATTAGAGGATGGCTTGAATCATTCATGACGGTTCAAACTTGCAAGGAATGTAATGGCAAAAGACTCAATAAAATCGCATTATCTGTAAAGATTCAGGATAAAAATATAATTGAAGTTACTTCCCTGTCTGTAAGGGAATGTTATGATTTTTTTGATTCTCTCAAATTAAACAAAACTCAGCAAAAAATAGCCGAACAGATAATTAAAGAAATCAAATCCCGTTTAAAATTTTTAATCGATGTGGGACTCGAATACTTGACACTGGAACGCAAAGCCGGCACTCTGTCTGGTGGTGAAGCTCAGAGAATAAGGCTTGCAACACAAATTGGCTCAAGACTAGTAGGAGTACTCTATATACTCGATGAACCTACAATCGGACTTCACCAAAGGGATAATGATAGACTGCTTACAACCTTATTTGATTTAAGAGATATAGGAAATACTCTTATTGTTGTAGAGCACGATGAGCACGTTATACGAAGTGCCGATTATGTTGTTGAACTTGGACCAGGAGCCGGCGAGCACGGAGGAAAAATCGTTGCTCTTGGAACGCCAGAGGAAATACAAAAAAATAGTGACTCCATAACAGGTAAATTTCTATCAGGAGCAAACGAAATACCCATCCCTGAAAAACGAAGAGTGGGAAATGGCAAAAAATTAACTATAAAAGGAGCACGGCTCCATAATCTTAAAAATATCAATGTAGATATCCCACTTGGCAAAATGATTGTAATTACAGGGGTAAGCGGATCAGGCAAATCCACATTAATAAACGATGTATTATTCCCTGTTTTGTTTAACAAATTAAATAATGGCAATCTTGATATAACTGACGAATTTGATGATATAAAAGGCATAGATAATCTTGATAAAGTCATAAATATAGATCAAAGTCCGATAGGCAGGACGCCGCGTTCAAATCCTGCAACTTATGTAGGAGTGTTTTCTTTTATCAGAGATCTTTTTTCAAATCTTGAAGAATCAAAAATTAGAGGATATAAGCCCGGCAGATTTTCATTTAACGTTAAAGGAGGCAGATGCGAGCACTGTCAGGGTGACGGCGAGATAAAAATCGAAATGCATTTTTTACCTGACATTTATGTTAAATGCGATGTCTGCAAAGGTAAAAGATATAATCTTGAAACTCTTGATATTAAATACAAAGGATACAATATAGCAGAAATTCTCGACATGACAGTTGAGAATGCATTAAAATTATTCGATAAACAACCGCAGATCAAACGCAAACTGGAAACTTTAAATGATGTTGGATTGGGATACATTAAACTAGGACAATCAAGCGTTACTTTATCAGGCGGTGAAGCCCAGCGAGTAAAACTTGCACTAGAGCTTTCCAAAAAACAGACAGGCAAAACTCTTTATATACTCGATGAACCTACGACAGGGCTTCATTTTGCGGATGTTAAACAGTTAGCCTCTGTTTTAAATAAACTTGTAGATCAGGGTAATTCTATGATAATCATTGAGCATAATCTTGATATAATAAAAATAGCCGATTATATAATTGATCTTGGACCTGAAGGAGGAGATAAAGGAGGGAATATTGTTGCTTCTGGAAGTCCAGAAGAAATAATAAACAATGAAAATTCTCATACAGCAAAATATTTAAAGGATATATTATTAAGATAACTGAATAAATTATGGATAATAAAAAAGAAATCATAAAAAGCATAAAATCAAACATTGCAAAAGTTACAAACCAAAAAGGTTTTGACAGGCGTGGAAAACCTTTCTTCAAAAAGGGAAATGACACAGGCATATTGTTCATACACGGCTTTGATAACACGGCTCATATTATGCAGGAATACACAGATTATTTTGCTCATAAAGGTTTCACAGTATATAATATTACACTGCCCGGAAGAGGCTTATCCGTCCAGGAATTAGGCGCATCCTGCTGGAAAAAATGGGTTAACTATGCGTTAAATGAATATATGCTTTTTAAATCGCTTGTAAAAAAAATTTTCATAGCCGGTTTCTCTACAGGTGCAACAATAGCCTTGCATCTCACCCAAAATCTAAAATCTAAAGATTCACCTGACGGATTAATACTATCAAGCCCTGCATTATTCTTTGTAACAAAACTACTTCCACTTCCTGTTCAATATGCCTTGTTTAAAATTTATGCGACTATAAATCCATTCCCTAAAAAATTGAATAACCGTCATAAAATAATCATAGATCCTGCCGCGCGTAGCAAATATGATTATCTTGAACGATCAAGCTCAAACGCAGTGTTAGAATTATTCAAACTAGCCCATGAAACAAGAAAAAATGTTAATAAGATAAAAAAACCTGTCCTTATTATTCAATCAAAAAAAGACATAGTAATTGAAAAGCATGGTGCAGATTGGTTATTTAAAAATATAGGGTCGGATTATAAAAAAATATTATGGTTAAAAAAATCAGGTCATCCAGTAATGATCGATCTTGAAAAAGATTTGGTTTTTAAAGAAACCGAAAATTTTATAAACTTGATTAATTCACAATAAAAAAATATTTTATAATTACCAGCCGCGAGCTTTGGCTAATTCTTTTATCGTATAAAAAGCTTTTTTTTCAGTTGTCGGATAGTAATACCTGAAGCCAAGTGATCTTACATACTCACCGAGATTAACGTTACCGGATAAACCTATTTCATTAAGATAATCATCAACAGCCGATTGAGACCAATCAGTCAACATATAAAATGAAATTGCTTTAATTTTTGAGCCAAAAGCATCCCAACTATTAAATATTTTTTCAACAAATTCACTCTGCAAATCTTCGTTGCTTAAACAGGTATTACTCGTCGGATAACCGCATTCCTGAAAAAATATTTGTTTTGAATACAAATCACATACACTTTTAATTTCACTTTTTACAACCGAAGGATCTTTGAGTGTAAAATCATTATTCAACGGATAATAGGTAAGACTTATAAAATCCGTATAATTATTTAAATTAATCATCAATGATTTCATATCTCCGATTGTTCCATATAATGTCGCCGTAAAGCTTACTTTTAAACCCGGTCTTTTTATTCTTGCATAAGCGGATACCACATTATAAAAATTTATAAAAGAATTTCATTACTGTCCGAAAGTTTGCCATAAATAAGCCTCTTTTTCCAAATTATT
>CAZHHK010000030.1:0-28560 GCA_964531405.1 uncultured Spirochaetales bacterium
TATTACTATAATGGCTTTGATGTATGAGAGGTCACGAGTTTGTTACGCCATCAATGGATTATTACCGCAATAAGTATATAATGCAAAATTATTAGGATCAATTTTTTTATCAGCAATAGCATTAAGATAAGTGCCTAATATAGGATCAGCGCTCATCCAACGGCTCGTTTGAGCATCATAATACCTAGCCCCGTCTCTTCATCAAATTTCAAAGAGCAATATTAATTTAATAAAATCTTACTGCCCGCAGCATTTTTTATATTTCTTGCCACTGCCACAAGGACAGGGATCATTCCTGCCTATTTTATCCCCTGTAACAATTGTTGAAGAAACCACAGGTTTCTCATCTTTATTCGTTAATGCCCTTTGACCGCTTATTGACTGGAAACTATTGTAGCCTGCATGATTATAGTCTAAAGAAGAATCCCTTGTACCAGTATAACTAACAGATTCAATCTTTATTCTGAAAATCTGCTGTACAACATTCTGTCTGATCTTCTGGATTAATTCTTCAAACATTATCGAACCTTCAATTTTATACTCAGTTAATGGATTCTTCTGTGAATATGATCGTAAATAAACCGAATCTCTAAGCTGCTCCATATTCTCAAGATGATTCTGCCAGTATTTATCTATAAGATATATATAAAGATTCTTCAATAGATCATTTAAATTAGCAATAATTCTATTTTTTTCGTTCAAATCTTTTTCAATTATACTTTTAAGTCTTACAAAAAGTGCTTTTGGATCCTCGCCAACTTCCTTTATGATATCAGTAATATCTAGTGAAAAAACTTCTTTAAAATTGTTAACTAATCCTGTAATAGCATTTTCCAAAGAAATCTTTAAATTGTCAGCATACTCATCAATATAATCTTCCAGAGTTTCGATTGATGTAGTTAAAACCCTATCAATCATATTATCTGCCTCGAGTATTTCATCTCTCTTAGAATAAATTTCATTTCGCTGCTTATTCAAAACATCATCGTATTCCAAGAGATGTTTTCTGATTTCAAAGTTTCTTGTTTCAACCCTTTTTTGAGCCTTCTCAATCGCTTTAGTTACCCAGGGATGTTCTATAATCTCATTCTCTTTTACACCGAATGTAGAAAACATCCTCTGAATTCTCTCGCCGCCAAAAAGCCTCATAAGATCATCTTCCAGAGATACATAAAACCTACTTTCCCCATTATCACCCTGTCTGCCAGATCTACCTCGTAACTGATTATCGATACGTCTTGCTTCATGTCTTTCTGTGCCAAGGATGAATAAACCACCAAGCTCCTTGACCTTCTTATTCTCTTCTTTCCAATCGTAAGCAGACTCTATAATCGATATTGCAAACTTCTGAGCCTTAGAACCCAATTCTCCAAGCAGTTTCTCAGCATTCTCAAGCTGCATTTTATCGATAAATCCTTTTAATTCAAGAATTTTAAGTTTGTCATTTTCTGTTAAATCCTCTTCCTGCAATACTTCCTCAAACACTTCATCATACCTTCTCTCTCCCCCGAGTTTGATATCGGTACCTCTACCAGCCATGTTAGTTGCAATTGTTACCGCACCGATCCTGCCGGCTTCTGCAATAATCTCAGCTTCACGCATATGATTTTTGGCATTCAAAACATTGTGTCTTATATTCGCCTTTCTTAAAAGATTGCTAAAAAACTCAGATTTTTCAACACTTATAGTACCAATCAACACAGGCTGACCTCTTTTATTAATTTCCTTTACTTCCTCTACTATTGCCTTGGCTTTTTCTTTGAATGTCATATATATTCTATCAGAATTATCCTTACGCTTCACAGGCACATTTGTCGGAATTACAACAACATCAAGATTATAAATACTTTTAAATTCCGCAGCTTCGGTATCAGCAGTACCAGTCATACCAGAAAGTTTTTTATACATCCTAAAAAAATTCTGAAATGTTATAGAAGCATAGGTCTTTGACCTTCTCTGTACTTGAATATTTTCCTTGGCTTCAATAGCCTGATGAAGCCCATCGGAATATCTTCGTCCCTGCAGTACTCTTCCTGTGTGTTCATCAACAATTAATACTTCGCCGTCACGAACAATATAATCGACTTCCTTATGAAAAAGATACTCTGCTTTCAGAGCTTGTGTAAGATAATGTATATATTCAAAATTCTCCTGATTATACAAAGATCCCCTAATGTAATTTCTTTCCTGCAAAAGTTTTTCGGCTTTGTTCATGCCGTCATTCGTAAACTGAACATTCTTTGATTTTTCATCAAGTTTAAAATCCCCTACAGGTGTCTGAGGATTAAACGGATCGGCTTCATCTGGATATTTACCATCTTCGTTTTTTTCTACTTCCTTGAAATAAGGGACCAATTTTTTTGCAGCAATAATATATTTTATGTCATTCTCTGCAGAGCCTGATATAATCAAAGGCGTTCTTGCTTCATCTATCAATATCGAATCAATCTCATCAACTATACAGTAATTAAATCCTCTCTGAACTTTTAATGATTTATCATTAACCATATTGTCACGAAGATAATCAAATCCAAACTCATTATTTGTACCGTAAGTTATATCAGCCAGATAATTTTGTTTTTTTAAGGAATGATCCATATCCTGTAGTATTACGCCAACTGAGAGGCCAAGCATTTTATAAATAGGTCCCATCCATTCGGAGTCCCTTTTTGCAAGATAATCATTTACCGTGACTACATGCACTCCTTCACCACTTAAAGCATTAAGATAAACCGCAGGAGTTGCGGCAAGTGTTTTACCTTCACCGGTCTTCATTTCGGCAATCTTGCCTTCATGTAGAGCAATGGCGCCGATCATCTGTACATCATAATGTCTCTGCCCAAGCGTCCTCCATGATACTTCCCTTACCAGTGCAAATGCTTCCGGTAGTAAATCATCAAGAGTTTCACCTTTTTTCAAGCGTTCCTTAAATTCCAGAGTTTTATTTTTAAAATCAGCATCATGAAATTTCTTATAATCAGATTCATATTTATTTATAGCATCTATCTTAGATTTAATATTTTTTAGATATCTTTCATTCTGTGACCCAAATATTTTTTCGAGAAAAGCCATATAGTCTCCATTATTTTAAATTACTTTGAATAAAAAGAATATAAAACAAATAATTTATATAATCAATATATTATAACTTTAATTTACATATTAAAATAAAAAGCTAAAAACTATACAAAGCCCGAATAAACATGATGTCTAAAATTCCATGATGTTTTTATCTGGAGAATATTTTTTCAAAAAATGTTTCAATGATAATACAAAATACATCAAAAATTTTATAACTCATATCAATAATTAATACTTGAATCTATTTAAATAAAAAATAATATTATAACTATGAAAATATTCTTTTTAAATTTAATTTTAGTTTTACTAATTTTTACAGGATGCCAGGACAAATTAAAGGCAAAGACTGCATACTATAATTGTCGTATCATAACTCCAGACAAAATTATCGAAAGAGGACTAATAGTTATTGACAATGGAATTATTTCATATGCAGGAGAATACATAAAGCCAAATGACAAACAAATAAAGTATATAGATGCTTCTGGTTTAACAGCCTTACCCTTATTTATAAATGCTCATGTTCATAATGCCTTTATTTATCCCACTCTTGAAAAATTCCTTAAAGGCGGTGTGGGCGCAGTAAGAGACCTTTGCCCATATAATTCATCCGAAATCGGCAAACAAAAAAATAATTATAAAAATTCTAACGTAGCAAGAATATTTGCATCAACCCCGATCATAACTATTGCGGGAGGATATGGTCCGTACTATGTTTCAACTCCTGAAGATGCAAGGGAAAAGGTAAAAAAATTCATAGACGAAGGAGTCGACGTAATAAAGACATCAGTCGAAGATTACTGCCAAGGTAGAGGCTGGCAACTTATCCCCATTGAAATTTTAAAAGCGATTGTAGATGAAGCGCACAAAAATGGCAAAAAAGTATCTGCTCATGTAACGCTTTCCAAAAATCTCAAAATAGCCCTTGAATGCGGAGTTGATGAAATTGCTCATATGATAATTGATAAGATCAAAGAGGAAGATATTAAACTTGCTAAAAAAAATAATGTAATTTTTATTCCCACTCTTGAGCTCTGGAATGGTGTAGATAAAAAACATGGGACAAGTTTTTTGAAAATTGCATTATCTAATTTAGAAAGACTTGACAAAGCCGGAGTACGTATAGCACTTGGCACTGATTTTAATGGATATTCAATAAACTTCGACGAAGGTTTCCCCTATACCGAAATAGAATTAATGAAACAGGCAGGCATGTCAAATCTTTCAATAATAAAAGCAGCAACAATCAATGCAGCATTCACATGTGGAAGTAATGAAATTGGGGCACTCGAAAAAGGCAAGATTGCGGATATTCTTTTTGTTAAGGGTAAACCCGATGAAGACCTCTCGGCTTTTAAAAATATAAAAATAATTGTTAAAAACGGCAATAGAATAAAATAATTTATTAACTCACATACCGTAATAAACAAAAGGCGCCCAGAAAAACGGATTGGAAAATTTTTTGTCTTTTATGAACATCCTCTTAACTTCAGATTCGGCTTCATAATACGACATCTGTTTTTCATGTACAAGCTTATAAAACTCACTCATAAACATCATAGTAGATTCATCGGCAACCTGCCATAAAGAGACCGATACTCCGTTTGCACCGGCTATGAGGAATGACTGTGTGAGCCCAACGATTCCCTCACCGCCGTAGATTTTACCAAGTCCGGTTTCGCAGGCTGACAGATTGACAAAATCAGCATTCAAGTTAAGTCCTGCAATCTCTCCTGATTGAAGATAGCCGTCCTCTTTATTATTGATTTTTGCTGACAATGAAAGTACAAGTGCGGATAACTCCGGGTAATCCGGGATAACCAGACCATGTGTCGCAAAATGAATAATTTTATATTTTTTTAACTCACCGCTCTTTGATAAATCTTTAACGGCCTGTTCACTAACTTTATCTCCTGTGTAGAATGTCCCTTTGCCGAAGATATTTTTTATTGATTTTACTTCCATCAATGTACCGGGGAGATTTTTCCATGAAGTATTTTTTAATAAATCGTAAATATCGGCTCTGGATTGTCCCCGCTTTAGTGAAGCAATTGTCTCTTTTAACAATTTATCGTATTCATTTTCATTAAGCGCAATTTCAGATTTATAAGTATTGCTGTCGTATACTGCTCCTCCGAATGCAATGACCGGCAGTCTATTGATGCTGTTGTATCTTCTATCCTTAATTAAGTTTAAAACTGTAAGTGATTGACTATACCTTATGTCATGATTTTCAACTAGATAATTACCATTATTATCAATGAGAGTTTCAAAAGGCAAAAGACCCAGTACATTATCGGGAATTATAATAATTTTCTTTTTGGTTTTAACAATATCGTAAATATCGCCAAGCAGGAAGTCATAAAATGTTTTTGATAATTCTTTTGCTGACAAATCTTTTTTAAAATCAATGCCGGGATTTGACAACAATGTCCTGTAATAATAAATCATTTTGCTAAAATAATCATAAAACTGCATATTATTTTTATCAATGACATTATCCTGAGAATCACTGGAATTTGACATTTTAATTCCACGTGATTTTTTGTAAACGATCTGAATATCTTTAATCTGCTGTTCTTTTATTTTGAATAATTTTATATCCAATTCTTTTGCTGTAATTTTACCGTTTGCAATTATGATTCTTAATGGATAATAATATTTGCCTACATTTGTAAAACTAATGACTATCGTATCATTATCAATATTTTTTAATATTTTATTAATGCCGGGAAAAATAAAGTCTTTATACTGCTTACCGGATATTTTTTCGGTTAGATATTTTGCACGGGAAGTCTCGGATATCTCAAGTGCTTTTTCAGGTTTTCCGGCACTGGCATAAGTATATATTAATAGCTCGTAAGTGATTATCTGGGATGCAAGATAATCCATCCTTATTTCGCCTGTCGCCGTGTCTCTTAATTCATCCTTTATTGCAATTGATTTTGTTAAGTAATCTATTGCTTTATCAAAATCTTTTAAAAAGCAATAATTATATCCGATGTTATGATAATAAGTTGATTTATCATACTTATTTGAAGTTTCAGTATACTGCAAGGCTTCGATAAGATAATCATTAGATTTAACATAATCACCAACCCCTGCATAAAGTAAAGCAATGCCGTTTAATCTATTAGCAATCTTTGATTTGTTACCTTGCTCCTTATCGATTTTTAATGCTTCGAAAAAATATTTTATCGCTTCATCATAATTACCTATTAACCTGTTTGTTTCTCCTATATTACTGTAGTTTATTGCAATTGCACTTCTATCAACTCCTTCTTTATTAATTGCAAGAGCTTTGTTAAAATATTCAAGTGCCTTATTATAATCTTCTTCTGCTTTATAGAGCATCCCAAAATTATTATATATAGACGAAATAATGTCTTTAGAATTTAACGCCAAAGCTATATTTAACGCTTCGTTATAGCAATCAAACGCCTTATCATACTTGCCCCAGAGTCTATATAATTCCCCCAGGATATTTAAATTATTTGAATATTTTTCTTTATTATCAGATTCTTTAAAATATTTTAGACTTTTTTCCAGATAGACTAAAGCTTTATCGAATGCACTCATTGTATAGTATGCCTGACCTATATTCATATCCTGGATTGCCGCCTCATCTAATATCCCCAACTCAATATTTATACTTTGAGCTTTATTATAGTATTCAATTGCTTTATCATAATTCTCAAGACTTATATATAATGCACCAATGTTATTCATAATTACAGCATAACGGTCTTTTTTATTAATCTTTAAAGCAAGATCTAAAGCTTTATTGTAATACTTAAAAGCATCATCATATTTTGCGAATTTACTGTATAAATCTGATGTATTTTCAAAAATTATTAATAGCCAGTCTTTATCATCAATACTAATAGCTAGTTTTTCAGCTTCATTATAATATTTTAATGAATTATCAAAATCATTTAAATGATAATAACAAAATCCTATCATGCTTAATGAATTTATAAAATCAGCATTTTCAATTTGTTTTTTATCGGATTCAATAAATTGTTTAAAGTATTTAATCGAATCTCTGTATTGATCTAAATAAAAATAAGCAAAGCCGATATTAAAATTAATCAAATTTTGTAATTTTAAATCTTTGATTTTTCCTGCGATATCCTGTGCCTTACTGTAATAAATGATTGCACTTTCATAATCTTTTGACTCGTTATATACCAATCCAATGCTGTTATACGTTAAGGCAAGCTCGTCTTGAGAATTATTTTTATTATGGATCTTTTCCAGCTCTAAATAAATATCAATCGCACCTTTATAATCTTTTAAATCTTTTTTGATAATAGCTATTTTATTTAATACAATTATTTTATTTTTTTCATCATTGACTTGACCGGCAATATCATATGCGAGTTTGTAGTATTCCAACGCAGATTCTTTTTTACCACCGGCATAATAATTTAACCCGATATTATAATAAACATTAAATAAATCGTTCTTGTTATTTCCAGATTTTGCAATATCAGCAATAATAAGAAAATAGTTCACCGCCTCATCGTAATTATTAATCTCCTGAAAAATTGTTGCAATATTGTTTATATAAGGCATTGCCTCCTTATCTGATAAAAATGATTTGCCGATTTCATAAGCCTGCTTGTAGTATTCCACAGCACTTATTTTATCACCAGAATAAAAATAAACACCAGCAGCATTGTTTAAATTATTGAAAACTTCTCTATCATTTTTTATCTGTTTATAAACATCTACTGCTTTTAAATAATATTCAATTGATTCCTTATAATTTTTAAGATAATAATTGTAAGTACCAATATACGAAAGATAAACGGCTTTATTAACCTCATCACTGATAGATACCGCAATCTTATAGTATTCGATAATCTTGGAATAATTTTTTAATGCAAGATAAGTATTAGATATTGCGTTAATCGCATTTAATAGATTTTTATTATCCTTTTTTTCTGTTAATATACTTATTGACTCTTCATAATATTTTATCGAATTATCCATATCCTTCAATTTAAAGTAAGAAGCGCCGAGCCAGATATCGATATACCCCCTGTTAAGTTTATTTGCCGGCTCGATTTTTTCATAAAGGGACAGAGCTTCATTAAAAGCCTTTATTGCTTCTTTATATCTGGCGCTGTTGTAAAATGACTGACCTTCAATAAAAAGCGCATCAGCATCTTTTAATCCCACAGCATTGAGAATTAAAACAGAAAGAATAATTAAAATAAATATCGGATATTTTTTCATTGTGAAAACCTTTGTCAATAATTTGATAGTTTACAATTATTAATTAAAGTATATAACAATTTTTTATAATTTTATACTTAAAAGTATTTCTATTTACCCCCTTCACTTTTTTACAGTAATAGATAAAGAGAATTAAGCTAAATATTCTTTGATCGTAAAAAAGTTAAGGGACGCAAAGGAGATAAGTCTAATCATTAATTTTGCTTGTAAAAGCCAGAGCGATCTCTTTAATTTTGTAGAATTTTTTTTCTTTTATAAAGTTTTTATTAAAAAGATTGTTGCCGATAGCTATGCCGTCGGCTCCGGCTTTAATGTATTGACATAAATTATCAGGTGTAACTCCGTTACACGCTAAGATTTTTATTTTATCAAAAGGACCTTTTATATCTTTTATATAATCGGCTCCTCCGAGCCTGTTAATTGGAAAAACTTTTACCATTGTTGCGCCGGTTTCCCACGCCGTATATATTTCTGTTGGAGTTAAAGCTCCGGGGAATACAGGAATATTATTGTTTTTACAAAATCTTATCAATTCGACATTAACAACAGGGGTGACAATAAACTGAGCCCCTGCCTTAATGGCATTATGCAGGTCTTCCATGGTAAGTACAGTACCTGCGCCTATTTTTGCCCTGTCTTTAAACTCACGATGAGCATCATTAATTAATTTTAATGCTTCAGGGGTATTCATTGTTATTTCTAGATTAACAATACCACCGTCAATAGCGGCTTCAAACGAAGGGAAAATTTCCTCGTCTGTTAAACCACGTGCTATGCCTATAATTAATAATCCCATCTTAGTAACCTCAAAATTAATTTTATCACTATAGTGTAAGATTGTAAATCATCATATTGTAATAAACACAAGTTTTTAAAAAACAATTTGGTCAAATATCTAAAAGATAATAAATTATACCTTCAAATCAAAGATCAAACTACAACTAATGTCATCCATTTATACTGCCTTATAATAGTTTTTAACCGCATTTAAAACGTCAATAAAAGGTCTGTTATTGATGTTTAATTCCGGGACTGTATATGTTCCGGCAATCTTTTTATAATCTGGAGAATTATTAAGCTCGATGTCGATATTTTCCGGCTGACTTAAGCTTTCCTGATAAAACGTAAAAGCAAAATGAAATATTTCACCTTTTTCATTGTTTGAGAATTCCACGAGTCCGAGATCGTACTGATCGCTGGCTTCGCTGTTTTTTTCTTTTGTTGTAAGGTAAAAACCAACAATACCGTCCTTAAAATGCAATTCCATTATATTTTCCTCATGATAACTTCGTATCTATCTATTATTGATTATGCCAAATTCAAATCAAAGATTAAACCATAGCTTAAATAAAAAAATTTATTAATATAACATCATGATGTCCCGAGTATTACCGGTTTATATTTTGAATTTTTTATATTATAGATCAATTCGTCAAGCGTTTCAAAATCGTTTTCAAATTTCGTCGCATATTTCAAACACATCTGGCGGGAGTGAGTGTCGCTTCCGCCAGTGAATTTTACGTTGAATTCGCTGAAATAATTTTTTGTTTTTAATATTAAATCGCTTGTCAGATTGCCGTTGTATAATTCTATAGCATCAAAATGGCCAATATTCTCCTCAACATTAACATAAGGATTCTGCCTCCATCTGAAGGGATGAGCCCATATCAATGCTGTTTTTTTTCTGTCGATTTTTTCCAGCAGACTGTTAAAAACGATATATTCGGTCAGATAAAAATCATTCAAACCGAAAGCCAAAACATGTCCGATATCAGTATCGATCTCGACACCAAAAAAAATTTTTATTTTCCCCTTATACTGCTTCATCAATTTTTTCTGCAGATCCTTATTCCACAAGTAATTATGCTCGGTGATGCAAATGCCGTCAATTTTATTCTGGATATAGACCTCAAGAATCTCTTCCAGGGAAATCATCGAACATGGAGAATACAAAGATGTATGATTATGCATGTCAACTAACATAAAAATTTAATAAATTTTTTTCTTATAAAAGTAAAGGGAAATAATATAATATTAATATAAAAACACATTGATAGGATGGTATTTATTATACCAAATTCAAATGAAAGACTCTGTAGCAAACTGGTGGTACTATCATAAGAGCGAAGCGAGATTTGGAGAATTAAACCCGTAGAGATTAATTAATAAAAAATTATATTTTAACTGTGCGCATGATATTTTTCATAAGCAGTGTGCAGATAATCTATATCAAGATGAGTATATATCTCTGTAGTTATAATACTCTTATGCCCGAGCAGCGCCTGCACACTTCGAAGATCTGCTCCATTTTGGATCAAATGAGTTGCAAAACTGTGTCTTAATGTATGTACATTAAATTTTTTATAATTAAGCCCGGCTTTTATTAATGCCGCCTTTAGATTTTTCCAGATGCCTTTACGTGTCAGTCTGTCTCCGCGGTAATTTATAAACAAAGCATCGGATTTTTTATTTTTTAAAAGGATTTTTCGTGCCGTTGAGATATAATTTTTTAACTCTGTCATTGCTCTTTCGCCTAACGGCACATATCGCTCTTTATCACCCTTGCCTATTACCTGTATTAATCTCTGATTAAATAATACAGAAGTAACATTTAAGCCACTAACCTCCGAAACTCTTAAACCCGCACTGTATATAAGCTCAAACAACGTTTTATCTCTGACACCGGCGGGAGTATCCTGCCCAAAGGTATTTAAAAATTTTTCAATTTCTTCTACGGTAAAATAAACTGGCAATCTTCGGGGGGTTTTAGGCCGGTTTAATAAATGCGATTTATTATCAGTGATAATACCTTCGATCTTTAAAAATTTAATAAAAACCGATAAAGATGAAAGCTTTCTAACAATAGATTTAGGTTCAAGACCTTTATTGTATAAGAATATTAAAAAATAATCCAAAAATTCCAATTTAAATAAATCAGATAAATTTGATATATTTTCCTGCATTGCAGCATAATCGATAAATTGAAGAATATCACTATAATAGGCATCTACCGTATTTTTAGAAAGTTTCCTTTCTGTAGCAAGATAATCCTTAAATCTGTAATTAGATGTTTTTAATTCATCCAGACAATTACTCATTTAAGCTTTTTTCTGCAAAAAGTTATTCTTTTGATCCATACCGGGTTTTTTATTAATCCTCATGAATGCCGGCATCTCAAGATTATCATCGCTTATCTTATGAGGCGGTTGAATCAGTTTTAAAAAGTCATTGTAACTTACAGAATCACCTTCATTTTCCTGATACGATTCGTCATACTCATATTCTTCAATGGCATTTTCTTCAAGCATTCGTTTATTTTCAAAACCAGTTGCTATTATGGTAACCTTTATTCTGTCCTCCAATGATTCATCAAATGACTGTCCTATTATCACAAGAGAATCATCCGAGCATATAGCCTCAATATGCTTCATCACAGTATCAAAATCTTTAAGCTTCATTTTTGAAGAGCCTGAAACATTAACCATTATCGCCTTTGCATTGTTTACAACCAGATTAGGCATGAGAGGATTTTTAACAGCCAGAAGCACGGCTTCTCTTGCAGCATTATCACCACTTGCAATGCCGACTCCCATCAAAGCCTGTCCCTTATCTTTCATAATTGTTTGAATATCTGCAAAATCAATATTTATTTCACCGGGATTGATAATCAAATCAGAAATACCCTGCACACCCTGTCGTAACACATCATCAGCCCTTCTCCATGCCTCAATGATAGGCACATTGCCATTATCTTTCAAAAGAGCCTGATTTGATATAACGATAAGTGTATCGACATTTTCCTTCAACTTGGCAATGCCTTCTTCTGCAAGTTTTGCTTTTACTTTTCTTTCAAAATCAAACGGAGTAGTTACAACACCTATTGTAAGACATCCACATTTTTTTGCAACTTTTGCAATTACAGGAGCTGCGCCAGTCCCAGTACCGCCGCCCATGCCCGCTGTTATAAAAACCATATTTGATTTTTTAAATACTTCTCTGATGACCTCTTCGGACTCTAAAGCGGCTTTTTCGCCAATCTCAGGAATTGCCCCTGCGCCTCTGCCGCCGGTAAGTTTCTCTCCGATTACTATTTTTTTTGTGGCTTTACATGTTCTAAGAGCCTGTTTATCGGTATTAACTGCAATAAACTCAACACCTTTTATTCCTGCATCTATCATACGGTTTACAGAATTACATCCGCCGCCGCCAACACCAACAACCGTAATCTTAGTAAAACTTGTATTCCCATCATAAAAATCGATATTCATATCAATCCCCCCCTTTTTTATATATAAATATCAAACAAAATAATTTTTACTAAAACAATTCGTTAAAGAGCTTCTTTATTGTTTTAATAAAACTTTTATTTCCCTCATCTTTAAAACTTTTTTTAATAAATTCTGATTCCTTGCTGAATTTATCGTAACCCCATTTTAATAATCCGTTTAAAACAGCATAATCAGGCTGCTCCAGTCTTTCACTTAGTCCTGAAAACTTTTTAGGCATACCTACTCTTGTCTGTATATCAAATATCTCCTGACATACTTCCACAATACCAGGTAACAGGCTCGAACCTCCGGTTAGTACTATACCGCCGGTAATTTTATCCATATATCCCTGTTTTGTAATATCGTGCTTTATAAAATTAAGCATCTCTTCAACTCTTGGTCGTATGATATGTACAAGACTCTCTCTCGGCAGAGTCCTAGGTTTCCTGCCGCCTACTGAAGGTATCTGGATCGTCTCCTCCTTTGTAACATAATCAAAATGAGTTACACCTGAGACAAGCTTTATGTTTTCTGCTGTTGCAAGAGGTACTTTTAAACCTGCCGCAATATCATTCGTTATAAGATATCCTCCTAAAGGATAGACAAAATTATAATAAGGTGATCCCTGGTGATAAACACTTATCTTAGATGTTTCAGATCCCATGTCGATAACAAGACTTCCCATCTCGCGCTCATCGTCTTCAAGTACAGCCTTTGCACTGGCAAGATTTTGCAATACGACATCATATATTTCAATACCGCATCTATCAAGACACTTAACTGCATTTTGCAATGTTGCAACAGGCACGGTGAGAATATGTATCGAACACTCTAGCCTCGTACCAACCATGCCGATCGGATATTTAACATTCCTCTGGCCATCCACAACAAAAAGCTGTGGAATAATATGAAGCATCTGCCTATCCATAGGCACGGATACAGCTTTGGCAGTATCTATTACTCTAATAACATCCTTTTCGTTGATTTCTTTTTCAGGACCTGAGATTGCCACCATACCTTTTGAATTTATGGTTTCAATATTCCCTCCTGAAAATCCCAATATGACACCGTTTATTTCTCTTCCAGCCTGGATTTCTGCATCTTCAACAGCCTGGCTTACTGCTGCCGCAACACTTTCTATATTGATAATCATGCCGCCTCTTATTGCGCCTTTAGGCTCTGACACGCCTGTGCCAAGTACGGTAAGATTACCCAATTCATCTATTTCGGCAATGGCGATAGCAATTTTGCTCGAGCCTATATCCATGCCTACTATCAAATCATTTAATCTAGCTTTCAAGTTAATTCTCCTTAAACACTATTAAGTTTTAATCTTAATAATTATAAGATAATCTTTTTAATCGTAAGCAAATCCCTGATCCGTTAAAATCAATACCCTACCGTCTGCCTTATCTTTTAAATATAATACAGACAATAACCCCTTTCTTATAAAATCGACATTTATTTGATTTTTTAAATATATAATTGTTGATTTTGCATTAAATCTTACAAAATATTCCAATAGATCATCACGTGTTAACACATCAATTTGAGAAATGCTGCTATACAAATTTTGATCGCTGTTTTTAATTTCATTCAGTACACTGCATATCTTTTTATATTTTTCTTTCAAAATCATCCCGGGATTTAATTTTTCTTGTTTATCAAAAGTAATAACTACCAAATACTTACTTTTAACTATATCATTATAAATAATTCCATTTTTATCTATTGAAAATAGATTACCGTCAGCACAATTTATCATTGCAACAGGAACCCTGTGTTTCAATTTAATCGATAAGGTATCAGGCAATATTTTTTTTACTTCCGCTTTTTCTATAAAACCAAGATTCATAAGATTGTTTTCGAGAGAGTATTTATCGTAACTAAAAATACTCCTTAATGGATAAATCTTCAAATAATCTATTATTTCACTGTCATCCAGGTTAAAATCTTTATTTACAACAACATGTTTTATTAAAAATATTGACTTATTAAAAATCATAATTATACCGGCAAATATTAGTACTATGAGAAAAAATATAATCAATAACCTGCCGATTATTCTTTTTTTTGCCATCCATTATCCTTTAAATATATCTTTTTTCATTATGCTTATTAAATCTTGATATATTCAATAAAACACCAACAGCAAACATAAACATCACTAGCGATGTCCCGCCCGAACTTACAAAGGGAAGAGTAACCCCTGTTGAAGGCAAAACTCCAATGACAACCCCTATATTCATCATTGCCTGCACATATATGAGGCTTGTGATGCCGCATGCCATAAGGTAAGAATACTTATTATCGGTTTTTTTTGCTATATTAAATCCGACAAACGCTGCAATCGTGTAAAGGACGATAATTATTATTGCAATAAACACCCCGCCTTCCTCTGCAATAATAGCATATATATAGTCGTTATGTGCTTCAGGTAGAGCATAATTTTTCTGTATGGATTCTCCAATGCCACGACCAAACCATTTGCCGAGAGTAAAACACTTCATCGACTGGATGTAGTGCCATCCTGCTCCCAACGGGTCTTCCCATGGATTTAAAAAAGCAAAAAATCTTGATACACGGTAAGGTGCAAAAAATATCATCACCACACTGGATAAACCGCCAACTAATAACAGCATCCCAAATGTAATAAGTCTTATGCCCCCAAGGAAAAACATCAACACAACTATAAAAAAAATCAAAAAAGTCGTTGAGAATGATTTTTCTATAAAAATTAAGAATGTTAAAAAGCCGGTCAATAAAAGAGGAGGTAATACTCCTTTATAAAAATCTTCGATCAACTCTTCTTTATTTGCCAGCACACTGCTTAAATAAAAAATCAAAGTTAATTTTGCAAGCTCTGACGGCTGAAACTGAAATCCAAAAAATGAAATCCATCTTCTTGCACCACTAACTTCCTTACCTATGCCTGGAATTAATGTAATTACGAGGATCACTATTGTACCTATAACTATATATTTTATATATTTATTATAAATTTGATGATCCAAAAAAAATCCTATCATAAAAAAAAATAATCCGGCACAAAGATAAATTGCTTGTCTTATTATATAATAATAAGAATTATTAAAGTATTTATCTCCAGCAGGAGAGCTTGCACTGTATAAAAAACCAAAGCCTATCCCTATTAAAAGGATTATGCATGCGATAAGAGTAACCTCAATAGTAGGACGACTGTTTCTTTCTTCAATCATAATTTTTATCTCAACTTTAATGAACCCAACGCTATAACGGCAAGTATTGCGCCTATAATCCAGAATCTTGATATAACTTTTGATTCTTTCCAGCCTTTAAGCTCAAAATGATGATGCAATGGAGCCATTAAAAAAACTCTTTTTTTTGTTAATTTATAATACGAGACCTGTATTATTACTGACAAAGCTTCTACCACAAACACTCCGCCGATTAATGCAAGAAGAAGCTCCTGCTTAATCATTATTGCCAGAGTACCCACAATGCCGCCGAAACTTATCGATCCTGTGTCCCCCATAAAAATCTGCGCAGGATAAGAGTTAAACCATAAGAATCCACAAAGTCCGCCGATAAATGCAAAACAATATACTAGTAATTCCCCAGACATAGGAATAAAATCAAGATAAAGGTATTTAGCAAACGCCTCATGCCCAGAAAGGTAACATAACAGTCCTACAGTCGATACAACAGCTATCAACAGACCACTCGCAAGGCCATCCAGACCATCAGTAATATTTACAGCATTTGAAAATGCAACAATAATAAAAATACCCAGTGGAATAAAAACAAATGGACCTAAATATAATTTAACATTCTTAAAAAATGGTATAGTTAGATAAGTAATATCATTGTGAAACTCAAGCTGAATAATATATAAAACAACTGTTATTATAGTAGCTATAAAAATTTGAGAGATTATCTTTATCTTGCCATGTAATCCGTCAGAAGTCTTTTTTGAAATTTTAAGATAATCATCAATAAAGCCAATTACTGCAAATCCTATTGTGGCAAATAATATAATAATTGTGTAAAGATTAAAAAAATTACCGCAAATCAATATACTGATAAGTAATGCGCCGATAACAAGCAATCCTCCCATAGTAGGAGTACCAATCTTTGCATTGTGAGATTTCGGACCTTCTTCTCTTATTATCTGATTGGCTTTCCATTTTTTTAAAAACTCTATAAACCCGGGGAAAAATATAAGACATAAAGCAAAAGTTATTATAAACGCTATGACTGCCCTGAAAGTTATATAACCGAAAACATTAAAGGCGGTAAACCATTTTGATAATCTATAAATAAAATGAAAAAGCATCTTCCCCTCCCCCGTTTGAAAACATTTAATAATAGTATAACAGATTGCAGTTACTCAATCTATTAATTATCTTTTTTTATAATTACCTTTTCAATATTTTTTAATTTTACCGGTTTTAAATCATTTTTCTCGATATATTTAATAACGTTAAGTGGACTGGTTAGTGTTGCAATCTCTATCTGTTTTCTCTCGATATCGAGTCTTAAATCTTCTATTTCTTTAGTTATTTTAACAATTTCATTTCTTGATTTTTTTATTTCAAGATTTAAAAACACGCCACTAAAAAAAATTGCAGCAATTATAAAACTCGCAACAGTGAGAATTATATTTGAATGATTCATAGTTTTTCAACCACCCTTAATTTAGCAGATCTTGAAGAAGGATTATCGCTAATTTCATCCTTGCCTGGCATTATTTTTTTACTTATCCAGACTACCTCACGCTTTTTATTACAAGTACATACCGGAGCTTCCTTTGGACAGACACAGTCTTTACTTAACTCATTAAATATATTTTTAACTATCCTGTCTTCCAAAGAATGAAACGTAATAACCCCAAGTCTACCACCTTTTTTTAAAACTGACAACACTTTTGGAATGCCTTTTTCAATATTTTCAAACTCATTATTGGCTGCAATGCGTAATGCCTGAAAGCATTTTGTTGCAGGATGAATCTTTTTTGATTGAAACTTTTTAGGGACAGAGCTTTCAATGATTTTTGCTAGCTCATTCGCTTTTTCTATTGGTTTTTTGCTACGGTAAGTAACTATATTTTTCGAAATATTCCTTGAAAATCTCTCTTCTGAATATTTATAGAAAATTTCTGTTAATTCTTCTTCACTGTATTTATTTATTATGTCATAAACGCTTGTTGAATTTTCATCCAGTCTCATATCCAGTCTCTCATCGGAATTAAAACTGAACCCTCTTTTACTTTTTTTATAATGATAGACTGATATGCCAAGATCTATTAAAGCAGCATCAAACTCTATTTTTGAAAAATCCGTATGATTCCTATCTATATCACTAAAATTCATATTAATTGTTTTGAATCTTCCATTAAATACTGAAAGCCTTTTTGCAGCAACTTCTAATATTTCCTTATCCCTGTCCAGACAATAAGCAAAAATACCACTGTATCCGGATAAAACGGCTTCAGCATGTCCACCTTCGCCGGTAGTGCAGTCAAGATAATATCTTGTATTATCATTGATTAATGATGCGACGACTTCTTCCTGCATTACCGGCTTATGGACATGATCCAAAAAATTCCCCCCCCAAATTTACTGATGAATCTATAAAAAAATAACTCATCATCTAAATAACTTACCAATCTCTTCAAACATATCAATACCGTCTGAAGATGATTTATCAGCCTCAGTCTTCAATGTCTCCACATCCCATAACTCAATAACGGTACTCATCCCTAAAAAAACGCAGTCCTTTTTGAGATTTGCATAATCTCGGAGGCTTTGAGGTATAGCAATACGTCCATTTTTATCGATTGTAACTTCACAAGCTGGCGAAATAAACCTTCTGTATAGCCATCTGGTTTTTTCATTATAAATACTTAACTTATCTTTTAACTCATTTATAGTTTTTTCCCAATTTTCTGGTGAAAAAATCAAAAGACTCTTATCATTACCCATACCTTTGGTTATCCAGATCACATCTCCGCTGAGGATTGATCTTAATTTTGCAGGAAATGCTATTCGCCCTTTTTCATCAAGAGTATTGTAGTATTCACCAGAAAAATACTTATCCATACTTATCCTTATACCACATTAATACACTTTATACCACAAAATATAGTACATTTTCAATTAATTTGTCAAATATTTTTTTAAATTTTTTGTAAATTAATTAATTTTTTTACCTTTTAATAGTTTATTAAAAACATTTAATTGATAATATTTGTATTTTTTATATTATTTGTATTTAAATTAGATTCTTTTTGTGAATTTTTGTGAATTTTTGTGTCATTAAATATTTCGGTATATAGTCATATTCATGAATTTTTAAAGAAAACAAAGATTTACCCACAAAATGAAAATGCTAATTTTATCCTCAAAAATCAATAAATCACTTTTTGTAAAAATTTAATTTTAATATTTAATTAATAAATGTTAAAATAAAAAAATATTTATAATAATGGTTTAATATAACAAAATGATCAAAAAATTATTGGATTCAATTAATAATGTATTTAATATCAAAGATACAAATTATTTTTTAAAGCGTAAAACTTTTTACATTCTGATACTAAACTTTTTTCTATTGAGTTTTTTAAGCTTATTATTAATTTTTGAATTAACCTTCCGTTTTTTGATACCTATTCATTTAATAAATTATTTTATCTCCATTCCTTTGCTACTATTATCGACAATATTGTGTTTAAACAAAAAATTGGATTTAAGCATAAACATTACAATATTCGCAGCTTTTATAAGAATTTTTGATGTTACTTTTATAGAAAAAAATAACGATACATATTTTCCTACTTTAATGCTTTTTATAATTGCCATAGCAATCGTTCATTCAAAACGATATCAATTTTATTTATCATGCATTCTGATAATATTTTTTACCATATCCCGACCAGTTTACTTGTATATCATTAAATACGAGCAAGATATGATGCACAGCATTCTGGCGAGTTTGATTTTTATTATAGGCTTAGTAATTTCATATATAATGGTTAATATATCAGAGCAGGAAATTAAAAAATCAATTAAAATAAAAGAAAACGAAAAATTTCTTCAATGCTTAATAGAATCAATACCACTTCCAGTTTTTCAGCAGGATGTTAATGGAGTCTATAAAATATGTAATTCCGCATTTTCTAAATTCATAGGTCTTCCAAAAGTCAAAATCATTGGCAATAAAATCAACGATATCATGAAACCAGATTTTGATAGCAATAATAATCTTTTAATAAATGATGAAAACCAGACTTATGAAGTAAAATTTATAAATAATAACACAGAAAACGATTGTATAGTGAATAAATCCCTGATAAAAGACTTAAACAATAATATATCAGGATTCATTGGAATTATTCAAGATATTACAGAGTTAAAAAAAGCTAAACTTGAAGCTGAAAAAGCAAACAAAGCAAAAAGTCTGTTTCTTGCAAATGTAAGCCATGAGCTACGCACCCCGCTAAATGGTATCCTGGGTTTTACAGATATAATAATTTCAAAAGAAAACGATGTAGAAAAGAGAGAAATGCTTGAAATAATAAAAACATCAGGAAATACTTTGCTGAATATAATAAACGATCTATTGGATCTGTCAAAAATCGAATCCGGCAAACTAATAATAAATCAAATACCTTTTAATTTTGAAAAAACTATTAATAAGCTTTATTCCCTCTATATGCTTATATCTAAAAAATCAAATATTGCATTTAATATTAATTTAAACAATATACCAAGCATAATCATATCAGATCAATTAAGAATAGAGCAGATAATAATAAATCTCTTGAATAACGCCTTTAAATTTACATCACAAGGACAAGTAGATCTCAATATTTCACTGGTTAATACTGATACGGACACCCGGCTATTAATTAATATTACCGATACTGGTATAGGCATAGACGAAAACAGCCTCAAAAAAATATTCAATATATTCGAACAAGCTGATGAAACAATTACCAAAAAATTTGGAGGCTCTGGACTGGGGCTGGCTATAGTTAATAATATTGTAAATTTGATGGAAGGCAAGATTTCCGTTAAGAGTACCGTAGGCAAAGGCACAACATTTAATCTTGAAATACCTGTTAAAATTCCCAATGATGAAATATTAAAACAGCAAAAACAAAAAAATGATTCATTTGAAAATATAAATATTACTTCCAATTATAATATTCTTCTGGTAGAAGATAACAAAATAAATCAAGAATTAATAAAACAATATCTAAATAAAATATCAAATTTAAATCTTATTCTAAGTGATACTGCAGAAGAAGCCATTGATATAATAAAGAATAAAAATATTGATCTATTTTTAATAGATATACAATTACCTGGAATAGATGGGTTTAATCTCACCCGCATAATTAGAAACGAACTTAATATTGCATTTAAACCTATTATTATTATATCAGCCTACGGAACAAATCAATACAAGGAAAAAGCATTTGAATTCGGTGTCAATGAATATCTGGTCAAACCTATTTTAAAAGAAAATCTGATAGACGTAATAAGTAAATATTTAAAATAAATCTTTATTTATTTTATCTCTCTGGCTATCAAATAAGCCTTTTTAAGATATTTCTCTCTCTTTTTGTTATTTACAAAAATAATACTTCCAAATCTTATTATTTTGACTCTTTTTACCCCACAACCTTTTAATACATCTTTTACCATAATGTTTTTAATCGGATTTTTATAAAAATATCTATAATACCATGAAGGAGAGTTCATAGTATGGATTATAAATGCTTTTTTAATATGCCTTAATTTACCGGTTATAAGACCCATCTTCCCCCTTTCATATGCCCATCCCGGCAAAAATACCTTGTCAATAAAACCTTTTAATATCGAAGGCATTGATGCCCACCATATCGGAAATATAAAGAAAATATAGTCACAGGTTTCTATTGATTTCTGATATTCCCCAATTTTCTTATCAAGATACTCACCTTTTCTATATAAAGCCAATTCTTCTTTTTTGAACACCGGATTAAAATTTTCCTGATATAGATCAATTATTTTAATTTCATGCTTATTTACCTCTAAACCTTCAATTATTCTTTCTAAAATTGCATGATTAAAACTTTTTTCATACGGATGAGCATAGATTATTAAAGCTTTCATTATGAATAATCCCAATAATATAAATATTATTATTATTTTAAAATATATTTTACTATTATAAAATATTAATTCTATTTTATAATATTTTTTATTATAATTTGTATATTATTTGATAATAAATTGGAGTTTTTACATATGCTTGAAAAATCAAAGAAAATATTTTTAAGTATAATATTAAAACAGGAATTCTTGACCTATTTGCTGCCAGTCCCTGTAGGAATTAGTTTTTTCCTTTTAAATTTTAATGAAACTTTTACCCAAAAAATAACTTTTTTAATTCTTGCAGTAATAGCAAGCGTCCTAACATTGATAGCAGGCATTACTATAAAATATATAAATTTTAAACCTGTATTCTCAGCAGTTAAATTAATTGAAAAAAATATTACTGATGAAAAACTTTTTATCAAAGCAAAATCAAACTTATTAAAACTCCCGTTAAATGAAATGATCATCGTTATTATCAGATGGAATGTTGCTATATTGTCTCTTTTAATATCTCAGCATTTTATATTAAGAAATGTTTCATTGCTATATATTATAACAATTTTAATACTTGGTATTTTAAATAGTTTGTTTTCTGTCCCGCTATATTATACGATATGTGAGCTTGAATGTTCTTATTTTTTAAATATTAAAGCCATACAGAATACTAAAGTAGTGAATAAATGGAAAATAAGTATTTCATCAAAACTGTTAATAAATTTTTTATCAATCGTAATATATCTTGCTGGAATGCTGACTTTACTGATAATACTGTCAGCAATAAATTGTATAAATATTAAACAATCTTTATTAAGTATAATAATCCTTAATACAGGCTCATTAATAATGGTATTTATAATTATTTATTATATTACAAAAAATATCTCATTGCCCATTTCCAGAATGAATGAAAAAATCATTGATATGAATATTAAAAAAGGTAATCTTACTGAAAAACTCAATGTTTATTCAAACGATGAGATTGGCGAAATGTCTTCTAATTTTAATGAGTTTTTGCAACATCTGAGTGATTCTATTATAAATATAAAACAGGTTAGCATCAAAAGTAAGGATATGGTGCAAAATACTTCAGTCAATTCTACAGAAATTTCAACGGCAGTAAATCAAATTTCAGCAACAATGAAATCTATCAATGAAAGAATTCTGATACTTAATGATGAAATAGAAAAATCAGGAAATTCTATCACAAAAATAAAAGACAATATACTAAAAATCGTAAAATTAATCGAAGATCAATCAGCAGCGGTTTCAGAGTCTTCAGCATCTATAGAAGAAATGATAAGCAGTATGGGAAACATAGAAAAAAATACCGAAGAGAAAAAAACTCTGATTACCACATTAAAAGACAAGGCAAAAAACGGCGAAGAAAGAATGAATAATACAGTAAATCTCATTGATGAAATTTCCAAATCAACCGAAGTAGTCAGCGAATTAATACAGGTAATAAACAGTATAGCAAGACAGACTAACCTCCTTGCAATGAATGCCGCAATTGAAGCGGCTCATGCAGGAGAATACGGAAAGGGATTTTCTGTGGTAGCCGATGAAATAAGACAGCTTGCTGAAAATGCCGGAAGCAACGCAAAAGATATTGCATCGTCATTGAATACCATAATCGAAAAAATAAAATTCGCTTCAGCATTTACCAGTGAAACCAACATAATTATTACAGAAATTATAAACGGCATAAATGATGTATATAACAGCATGGATGAAACACTTACGGGCATAAAAGAAATCACGATAGGCAGTAAACAAATCACAGAAGCGCTTACAAGTCTTGTTGTATTAACAGAAGGAGTAAAATCCACCAGTAAAAATATGGATAGCGATATAATCCAGATAGAAAATTCAGTAAAAAAAATATTCGATCAGTCACAAGAAAACAAAAACGGCATCTCAGAAATTACAGCCGGTATGATTGAAATATCAAATTCAATAATTAACCTCAGGGATTTGATAAACAACAACATGGAAAACATTAAAACACTTGACAAGGAAATCACAAGATTTAAAACAGAGTAAATATTAACTTCTAAATACCGTGGTTTTATTTCTACCCATCTGTTTTGATTCATAAAGAGCAGAGTCTGCCTGTCTTATCAAAGTATCCATATCAATATAATTTGATTTCGAACAATGACTTATGCCGATGCTTATTGTTACTCTTTTTATTTTATCAGTTAAATGTCTAATGCTCTCATTTTCTATTATAGTCCTAATCCTTTCGGCAAAATTAAAAGCATTATCCTTACTTGTCTGTGTGAGCATTATAATAAATTCTTCACCGCCAAATCTTGAAGGTATATCAGAAATTCTTATATTTTCCTTAATCTTGTTAGAAATCAATTCCAGCACTTTATCTCCGACTAAATGTCCGCATTTATCATTAATATTTTTAAAATGATCAATATCTATCATTAAAAGTGATAACTCTTCGTTATATCTTTTAATCCTTGATAATTCTTCGGAAAGACGTCTACAAAAATAATTAATGTTATATAATCTTGTTTTCGAATCAAAAATCGATCTTTTATAATTAATATTATTTTGCAATGAAACCGATACGAATTTCATAAGTCTATCAATATATCTTAATTCTTTTTCGAGATAATCATTATCTGTAACTTTTCTGCCTACCACTATAAATCCATAAATTTCTTCAACTCCCAGAATGGGTATAATCATTTCAGGATTAAGTGGTAAAAAAATATCTGTTAATGATCTATTATCAAACATATTTTCAAAAGCATTAAATCGTATAGTCGACGGTGATAATGAAAAAAATTTTTTATATGGCTCCAGTGACTCAATTTTTATAATATTTTCAATCGGCTGCATATTCTTATAACATATGACATTGGTTTTAAATGAATCAAGTTCATCCTGCATGATAAAAGCGATATACGACGGGATAAATTTATCAATCATTAAATTTATGACATAATCAAACAGCTCATTTATTGATTGTATGGAAAATAACTCGTATACTTTTTTCAATAACTCTTCAAGACTGACAATTTCATCATTTAAAAATTGTATTTCATCGAGTATACCGATATTTTTCAACAAATCGTAATTCGTAATGATGCCAGGATTTGAATTAAGCTTTTTAAGGTAATCTAGTTGCATATACTTATATAATATACTATAATTTTATTAAATAATAAAATAAATATATAAAAACTTTATAATTATTGTATTAATTGCCAACAAGAAAATGCTATCCTAGATGATTTTTTTATGCTTGAATTTCTTTCTGCCTTCTACATAATCTGCAACTATTTCTCCATCGCCTTCCAGGATATATTTATATATCATAAGACCTTCAAGCCCGACAGGTCCCCGTGCATGTATTTTATTAGTACTTATACCAACCTCGGCTCCAAAACCATATCTAAAACCGTCAGAAAATCTAGTAGAGCAATTAATCATTACAGATGAAGAATCAACCAGATTTTTAAATATTTCTTCATTTGCCTTGCTGGTTGTAACAATGGCGTCAGTATGTTGCGATCCATAAGTATTTATGTGAGCTATAGCATCAAATATATCATCAACTATCTTTACAGAAAGTATGTAATCAAGATATTCTGTTTTCCAGTCGTCCTCTGTTGCAATCTCTATATCTTTTAAAATAGCCCTTGTTCTCTCATCTCCCCTTAAAACAACATTTTTTTCATCCATAGCCTTTTTTAAAACAGGCAAGAATTTATTTGCTATATTTTTGTTAACAAGAAGAGTCTCAAGTGCATTGCACACCGCAACATACTGAGTTTTGGAATCAACTGTAATCTCAACTGCTTTCTTTACATCGGCATACTCATCTACATAGAGATGACAAATACCATCAGCATGCCCAAGCACAGAAATTTTCGAATTATTCTGAATATATCTTACGAATTCGTTTGATCCTCTAGGTATAATAAGATTAATATATTTATCGTACTTTAAAATCTCTGCAACATCTTCACGAGTTTCAATAAGATAAACGGTATTCTCAAATCTTTTATCAGTTTTGACTATCGAATCTATGATGATATCCGCTAAGATCCTGTTTGTATTGGATGCCTCGCTACCGCCTTTAAGAATGCAACAATTGCCGGATTTAATACAGAGGCTTGCGATCTGCACAAGTGCATCGGGTCTTGACTCAAAAATGATCCCTATTACACCTATCGGCACTGAAATCTTGGTTAAAACCAGACCCTCATCAAGAGCGGTTTTTGACAACACCTTATTAACCGGATCTTCAAGATTTATAAGATCATTCAAACCGCTTACAACACCTTTTATCTTTTTTTCATCAAATTTTAATCTTTCAACAAGAGGTTTTGCGACATTATTTTTAACAGCATTTTCAAGATCAAGTCTATTATTTTTGATTATTTCATCAGTATTGTTTTGTATATTATCGATTATATTTTTTAATGCCTTATTTTTTATATCGGTTTCAATGTTTGCTGAATAAACCGAAGCTTTTTTCATCTTAATTAAAATATCTTTTATATCCATTAATCAATCCTTATCATCTTATAATCAATTGATCTCTTTCCGGTCCTACAGAAATATATTTTATCTTGACTTCTATCAAGCTCTCAATTTTTAAAATATAATCTCTGGCATTTTGAGGTAAATCCTCAAATTTATTAATTCCTGTAATATCCTCATCCCAGCCCGGTAATGTTATATACTCAGGTTTTGAATTATATAAATATTGAGTAGTAGGAAAATCCCTTAATATTTTGCCATTAACATTATAGCCAGTACATATTTTTAATTCCTTCTGGCCTGACAGAACATCAAGAAGAGTTAATGCCACCTCTGTTGAATGCGTGATATCACAACCAAATTTGCTAGCAACAGCATCAAACCAGCCTATCCTTCTCGGTCTACCTGTACTTGCACCGTATTCCTTGCCTTTTTCTCTTATAAAATCAGCGGTTTCACCAAATATTTCTGTACAAAATGGTCCTTCTCCAACGCACGTAGAATAGGATTTCATAACACCGATAATTCTTTTGATCTCATAAGGAGGTATATAACTCCCACTCGATGCAAATCCTGGATTCGGTGAACTGGAAGTGGTATACGGATAAATACCAAACTCAATATCCCGGAGAGCTCCAAGCTGTCCTTCCAGCAGTATCTCCCTGTTTTCTTTTAAAGCTTTTTTTAATACAGGTATGGAATTACCAATATAATCTTTTAAAATCTGACCGTATTTATATCCCCATTCAACCATCTCATCAAGATCTACCGGAGGCTTATTGTATATTTTTGTAATTATCTGATTCTTAATATCAAGATTATTCTTTAATCTTTCAAAAAGATAATCTTTGTTTAAAAGATCTGCCATTAAAATGCCAATCTTCAAATATTTATCACTGTAAACCGGTGCTATACCTTTTTTAGTTGATCCAAATTTTTTATCAGAAAGCCTTTCCTCTTCATAAATATCCATCAGTATATGAAAAGGAAAAACCACATGACTCCTCTCTGATACAATCAAATTTATTTTATGTCCTATGGCGGCTTGAATAGTATTGATCTCATCTGACAATGCTTCTACATTAACTACAGCTCCATTGCCGATTATATTTATAACATCCTTATTAAAAACACCAGACGGCAAAAGATGAAGTGCGAATTTACCATATTGATTTATCACTGTATGACCTGCATTATTGCCGCCCTGATATCGTATAACAAAATCTGCTTTCTGAGCAAAATAATCGACCATTCGTCCTTTGCCCTCATCACCCCAGTTAATCCCACAAACGGCGGTTACACTCATTTTTCTAGTCTCCTATAAAAAACTCCGGGCAGTATTATATATAATTTTTTTAAAATTAGCTATTTAAATCTTCAATAATTTTGATAAATATAATTCTTTACTGATTGATATTATTTTGTTAATTATAGCTTATCAATAGTAATAATAAAATTATCACTATAATTTATAACAATGGACAATCTTGATTTAATTAATGAAGTCGATAAAAATCAATACAACCATTTCATTTATTTAGCTAAACTGAATAACCATATTTATAAACCCGAAAAGAATTATTCTTACGTGAAATCAGGTAAAGAAGTCTGGTGCAATTTTGTTTTTGATTTAAAAAATCTCGATCATGATGTTATTGAGGAATTAAAATCAAAAATTATAAGTAAAGAAATACCAGATAATATAGTAGCCGATTTAAATTTTCCGTACGATAAACAAGATGGAATTTTAATATCAAAATATTTTAAAAAATCAATAGAAAGTAGAGGTATGATTTTAAAAAAAAATAATTTCAAATATAACCTTATTAATGAAAATTTAAAAATTAAAAAATGTAATAGTTTTGATGAATTGATGAAATGGTCAAGTCTTGTTGTAAATTTCCTTTTTAAAAACGGCACTGACCAAAATATAAAAGATTTTGCTTGGATGATCCTGCCGTGCTTGAAACAAAATAACTATGCTGTTTATCTAGGCTACCTAAATGATGAACCAGTTGCTTCATCAGCCTGTTATTTTGAAAATAATACCGGTGGCATTTATTTCGTTACAGTCTCCGATAAATTCAGAAAAATGGGTCTGGGTTATGAAATAACAGCAAAATGCATTATTGATGGCATAGATAAAGGTACTGACTATTATATACTTCAGGCAACAGATTTAGGTAAATCCGTTTATGCAAAACTTGGATTTGAAGATGTTGGTATAAAAAGAAGATTTGTTTTACAGTAAGAAATCCTCCTTGCTTGTTTATTATTAAGAGAGATATTTATCAACATCAAGAACTACTCTACTTGACGACTTCAAAAAATCC
>CAZHHK010000031.1:0-28275 GCA_964531405.1 uncultured Spirochaetales bacterium
TGAATGGGATCTTTGATATAATCGATAAATTTAATTGGGGTCAGAGCTTATGAAAATGACGGTATCATTTACTATATAACTCATTAATTAACTAAACTCAAATCTGATTCCAATGCCCAATATCAATTTGTCGGGATTAACAAAATAACATTAAGTACGTTATATATAAAAACACACAATAATTAAACAAATAATTATCATACAAAATGGCTATACTTGAAATTTTTAAAAAATAATGATATACAAATTAAACTTTAAATACCTTTACGGAGTAAATCATTATGCTTGATATAAAATTCATTAAAAACAATCTTGACCTTGTAAAAGAAAATATAAAAAACCGTTTTGTAAATGCAGATGCCGAGCTTGTTATAAAGCTTTACGATAAAAAAAATGATGCACAAGTTAAACTCGATACTTTAAGACAAAAAAGAAACGATAATGCAAATCAGATGAAACAAAAGCTCTCAGATGCAGAACGTGCTAAATTAATCGAAGAAGGCAAAAATCTTAAAAATGAAATTTCAAATCTAGAAAAAGAAATTAATGAATTAACAAAACAGTACTCCGAAGAATTATTAAAGCTACCAAACATGACCCACCCTACTACTCCGATCGCCAGGACAGAAAATGATAGTAAAATTATTAAAGAAGTTGGCAATAAACCGGTATTTAATTTCAAGCCAAAGGATCATATTGAGCTTGCAAAGACTTTGGATATAATAGATTTTGACACTGCGGCAAAGGTAAGTGGACAAAAATTTTATTATCTTAAAAATGAAGCGGCGTTACTTGAACTTGCACTGATAAATTATGCCATGAGAACACTGGTTAACAAAGGTTTTACTCCTTTCTTAACACCCGATCTAGCAAGAGATAAAATACTTGAAGGTATTGGCTTTAATCCAAGAGGTGAAGAAACAAATATATATTCTATACAAAACTCAGATTTATGTCTCGTTGGTACAGCAGAAATAACCTTAGGTGGACTCTACATGGATAGTGTAATTTCAAAAGAAAAACTGCCGATAAGGATGGTTGGTTTCAGTCACTGCTACAGGACAGAAGCAGGTGCTGCAGGCAAGGCTCAAAAAGGATTATACCGCGTACACCAGTTTAGCAAGGTTGAAATGTTTATAATAACAACAGAAGATAAAGCAGATGAGGAACTTGAAAATTTGAGATCCATTGAAGAGGAAATTTACTCGAGTCTAGGGATCCATTTCAGAGTGCTTGATATTGCATCTGGTGATCTTGGCAATCCTGCTTATAAAAAATACGACCTTGAAGCATGGATGCCGGGCAAGGGAGAATACGGTGAGATAACATCTACATCAAATTGTACAGACTATCAATCTAGAAGATTAAACATAAAATACAAGGATGAGGAAGGCAAAACCAAATTTGTATATATGCTAAACGGTACGGCTATTGCTGTACCAAGAGTAATTATTTCAATATTGGAGAATTTTCAGAAAGAAAACGGATCTGTCGAAATACCTGATGTTTTAGTACCATATACTGGATTTAAGGAAATCAAACCTAAGCATTAAATCAATTTAAAATTTATACTTAAAAATATTACCTAATTTTTAACTAACCCGTTTAAATATTAATTGAATATCTTTTTCGATAATATCATCGATATTCCTGCTATTAATGTACTTCAAAATATTTTCACCTTCATCTGTAAGAATCACAGTTTCGCTTCTGTTGTTATACTTTGTTATTTCACCTTTTAATTCCTTATTCTTCACTGCATCAATAAATATTTTTTCGTTAAACATTGAAAATGTTACAATATTATTTTTAATTGTATAATAAAGAAAAATATAACTATCATCTTTATTTTCACTCAATTGACCCTTTTCAATTTGAAGTGATTTCAAATTTATAATTTTTTTCCCATCAGTATCTGTAATAAATCCCTGATAGCTTTCGCTATATTCATAATCTTCATCTAACATTATAAACAACATCTGATTTTCTTTGGCTTTTAATACTAATAAATATGAAATTTTTTCGTTTTTTTCATTTATGTTATCTACAAATTGCCATTTCCCTAAAAGATCATTATCGACTTGAGCTTCTTTAAGACTGCTTAAAGGATTTTTACTTGTTAAAAAACATGAACAAAATGATAACAATATAAATAATACGAAAATATCTTTTTTAGATTTCGTATATATACTCCAAACTTATATATTTTTTTAACACAGTATACACCCGATTAAGCTCTGAGAATACATTATCATCCATATAAATCTTTATCAACAAAAAGCTTTATATTGTTTTCACTTAGCATTTTTTTTACTTCTTCTTTTTTTTCAACCTCAATGCATAGCACAGCATATTTCCCTGGATCAATGACAAAAGCAAAAAAATCATTAATATTAATTTTATTATCAGAAAACAATCCCAATATTTTATCAAGACTGCCAGGTTTATCTTCCACCTGTATGGCAAGAATATCCTTCAATGCACAGGCAAAACCGTTGTTTGATATTTCAAGAAGCGCTTCATCTGGTTTATCTACAATAAGCCTCATCACACCAAAATCATCCCTGGATTGTATCGATATTGCTTTTATATTTATATTTTTTTCTGCTAAGATTCCTGTTACCGCTTTTGATCTGCCTGGTTTGTTATCAATAAATATATTTAATTCCTTTATCATATTTAAGTCTCCTCGTTTAAATCTTCACCCTTTCATCGATAACCCGCTTTGCTTTGCCTTCTGTTACAGGCAGGCTTCCCGGCTCATGCAGCTCAACAACAGGCTTCACTATTATGTTTGCCTTTATTTCTTCTTCTAGCTTTTTTTTCAGCTTGTCAAGCTCGGTTAAATCTCCCCTAAATAATTTGGAATAAATTTCAACTTTTACCGTAAGCCTGTCCAGCGAACCTTTATTAGTAAGATTAATCAAATAATTAGTACCTACTTCAGGAAATTTCATTATTACTTCTTCAATCTGTGATGGGAATACATTAACTCCATTAATTATAAGCATATCATCTGTACGCCCAGTTATGCGAGACAATCTCCTATGTGTCCTTCCACAGGGACAGATTCCCGGATAAGTAAAAGCAATATCTCTTGTTTTATACCTTAAAAGAGGCGTAGCTTCTCTGTTTAAAGTGGTCAATACAATTTCCCCTTCCTCTTCATCAGCACATTCAATACCTGTAGAAGAATTAATAATCTCAAGTAAAAAAGCATCTTCCCATAAATGCATCCCTGTTTTATATATACATTCAAAGGCAACGCCGGGACCATTCATCTCAGACAAGCCATATGAATTATAAACATCTATTTTAAAAAGCTCTTCCAATTTTTTTCTAGTTGCCTCTGTATAAGGCTCGGCACCAAGAAAGCCTTTTTTTAATGACAGATCATCAAGTGAAAACCCACATTGGCTTATATTATCATATATATGTAGCAAATAACTTGGAGTTGCATGAATTATTGTTGTCTTAAAATCTTTCATTAACATAAGCTGTCTGCGTGTATTGCCCGATCCAGTAGGTATTACGGTCATTCCTACTTTCTCCGCACCATAATGCATGCCCAGTCCTCCGGTAAAAAGTCCGTACCCGGTCATATTTTGAAAAACATCATTATTTGTAGCACCAGCTGCAACCATGCATCTAGCGACAAGATTTGCCCAATTATCTATATCATTTTTGGTATGATAAATCACAGTAGGTAAACCTGTTGTACCGCTTGAAGTATGAAGTCTTATTACCTCATCCCTGCCTACAGCCAGTAATCCCTCAGGATATCCTGCACGAAGATCATCTTTTGTGGTAAAGGGAATTCTTTTTAAATCATCAAGAGAATTAATATCATCCGATGAATTTATTCCACATTTATTAAGTCTTTTTTTATAAAAATCTATCTTCAATGCCTGGCCAACAGTGAATTTTAATTTTTTAATTTGTAGTAATTCCAAACTTTTCCGATCAAGAGTTTCAGAATTTTTATCAAAATATAAAACTTCCAATGATTTTTCCTTAACTATTAATTTAAAATTAATAAATATTTTTACCCTATTTTAAAAAATTATATCTTTTGTGATTACTTTTATATTATTTTTTTTCAATACTTTTAATGCTTCATCCGGATTATCAAATCTGAAAACCATTAATGCGTTATTAGAATGCCTTGTTACCATGGCATGCATATATTCAATGTTAATATTATTATCATTAAGGACTTTTAAAATATCCGCAAGCCCACCCGGTCTATCCTGTACCTCAACTACCAACACATCGGTAATATTGGCTGCAAATCCATTATCTTTTAGAATTTTAATAGCTTTTTCCGGTTTATTAACAACAGTTCTCAATACACCAAAATCCTCAGTTTCAGCTATTGTCAGGGCAAGTATATTTATATCATTTTTTCCCAGCAAAGAACATACTTCATACAACCTGCCTTTTCGGTTTTCCAAAAACACAGAAATTTGAGTTATTTTCATAGCATTGACCCCTTTTTAGAAAATATTACAAAAAATTAGCTTTAATTTCAAGAAAATAATTATTAACTTTCTTTTATAAATTATACTCTTGACATTTATTATACATAAAATAAAATATGCTTATGAGGTTAATAATATGAAAATAATAAACATTGCTATAGTAGGATTAGGGCGACTGGGGTTCATTATACTGCAACAAATGCTTGATAACAAAGCTAAAGGTATAAATATAATAGCTGCATCAGAATTAAATGACACTCCTGGCAAAAAATTTGCCATGGAAAACAATATTACACTTATATCAATCGAAGAAATAATTAATCTCGGCACAAAAGTGGATTTAATTTTTGATCTTACCGGAGATATGAATATACGAAATAACATGCGTCATTTACTAAAAGACAAAGGCAATAATCACACAGTTATAGTTACAGAAAATATATCAGCATTAATTAGCCTTTTGTCATCAAATATCACTCTTCCTGATGTTCATGAAAATAAAGGTTATTAAAACAATAAAAAAATTAGCTCTGACCCCAAAAATTTATAGAGATATAGCCATTCGTATTTATTGAAATAGGGAAAAAGCTTCTGTCTTTCTTTTTTAAATATGATAGGAATATTGAAAAAATGAAAAGCCTGATCACCGATAAAAAAAGCAAAAGAATATAATTTAGATCATTGGTAGCAATTAAATAGATTTAGATCAAAGCATAAATTATTTAAAAACAAAAAGATTATTCCTTGTCAATTTACTGCAAAAACCAAACCTGCTTGCGCATAAAACTTTTTCGGAAACCCCTATGTCAATTTTTCGTATAACATATTAATTATCCACAATTTGAGTTTTATTAACTTATCAGAGTTGCACAAGTTACAAAATCATAAAACAGCCAAACTCAAAACAAAAAGATATAAAAAAATAAAATTTATAATATAATTTTAAATAAACTTTGCATATTGCAAAATTTATGTATAATAGATTAAAAACTAATATTTAGGAGGAATTATATGGGAGTAAAAGGCACAGAAATTATCGGTGTTGATTCAAAAAAATTAATCGAAATGCTCAATAAGGCGCTATGCGAGGAATGGCTTGCATATTATCAGTACTGGATAGGAGCAAGACTAATGGAAGGTCCGATGAGGAGTGAAATAGAACCGGAATTATTAGTTCATGCAACTCAAGAATTCAATCATGCAACACTGGTTGTCGGAAGAATAATCCAGCTTGGTGGCACTCCGGTATTAACGCCGGCAGACTGGATGAAATTGGCAGATTGCAAGTATGATGCACCTGTTGACCCTTATGTAGAAGTAATATTACATCAAAACCTCGATGGTGAACGCTGTGCAATAAAAAGATATCAGGAAATTGCCGATTTTACAAATGGCAAAGATCATGCAACTCATCAGATGGCGACAACAATCTTAAACGAAGAAATTGAGCATGAACAGGACATAGAAGACTGGATTAAAGATATTGAAAGAATGAAGGAAGATTTCAAAAAAATAAGAATTTAACTTTACTTTTCATTCTTGATTATAATCAAAATGTACAAATTTAAAAGACTTATAAAATCCCGTACTTAATTATTATTAAATTATAAATTAATGCGGGATTCAAAGTCAAATATAAAACTTATCCTTCAAATAGATATAAAATTCATATTTTACTATAAAATGCCATTTAAAATAACATCGATAACATCATTGATTTCTTTCTCGATATCATTTTGTTTCAAATATTTTCCAAATATTTTCTTTTGCCCTATTAAAATTGCTATATTACCAAGTATTGATCTAAATACAATTTTTGAATCAATGCCACTTCTTAATACTCCCTTTTCGGCCATTTCTTTATAGAATTTATCAAACATATCAAGGGCTTTTTTTATTATATTTGTATAAATTGCATCTCTTACATCCTCATGCGTTATTGCTTCGACAAAAATTATTTGAGCCATAGGGAATATTTTATCCACGAGTTTCATTCTGTCATAGATTATTTCTTTTAGTACTGTTTTTATATCCCTGTACCTGCTGTCAGTAAGAATTTCTTTTATGCCTTTCATGACTATTTTATCACTCACAAGGTTTATAAGATGGACTAAAATTGCCGACATGATATCTTTCTTAGTCTTAAAATAATTAAATATTGTCCCTTCTGCAATGCCAGCTTCCTTTGCTATCTCCTTTGATGTCGCATTGTTAAAACCTTTTTCAGAAAACAACTTTATCGCTGCCTGTAAAATTAATTTTTCCTTTTCTGAAATGTTAAGCTCTGATAAATCAATTTTTTCCATATTAAACCTCTTATTTATTTTCCCCAAAATTTTGGAAAAATCACTGAAACATTTTTTATATTAATTTATACTATGAGTGATTGCTCACTCATAGTATAAATTAATATAAATCCAAAATCAAACGATTTAATATTAATTTACTCTAAATTCACAAGATCGATAAAAAAGCCAGCCTTGAAAAAAATCAGGCTGGCTTTAAATCTTGATTTAAATTAAAATTTTATTCTATAATTTCTCAAGCACACCTATCATTTCTAAAGCTGTCATAGCTGCATCAAAACCTTTATTTGAGCCTTTTGCACCGGAGCGGATTTCTGCCTGTTCGATGGTATCGGTAGTAAGTACCCCAAAAGAAATCGGCATACCAGTTGCAAGGCTTACATTTGCAAGTCCTTTTGAGACCTCAGCGGCAACATAATCAAAATGAGGAGTATCTCCTCTTATAACTGCGCCCAACGCTATTATAGCATCCACGGATTTTTTATCTGCAATCTTTTTGCAAGCCAGAGGTATCTCAAAAGCACCCGGCACTTTCACCAAAAATACATCGTCAAGCGATACTTCATGTCTCTCAAGACAATCGATTGCGCCTTCAAGTAGTCTCTCTGTCATAAACGAATTAAATCTTGATAATACTATGGCAAACTTCTTACCCTTACCGCTAAATTTACCTTCTATTGTTTTAATCATCATTTTACTCCTTCTTTTAATTTAATCTTATGCCCCATTTTAACTTTTTTTGTATAGAGATATTTATAATTTTCAGGTCTGACGCATACCTCAAACTCCTCTATTGTAACTTTCAATCCATGTTTAATCAGATCTTCAGCTTTTTGCGGGTTATTGGTCAATAACCTAACCTCTTCAAATCCCTGATCTTTTAAAATCCACGCCGCCTGGTGATAATCCCTATGATCTATCTTGAAACCGAGTTTTAAATTTGCTTCAACCGTATCATATCCATCGTTTTGCTGCAGGGAATATGCTTTTATTTTTTCGGCAAGTCCTATGCCTCGTCCTTCCTGCCTTAGATAAACTATCGCCCCCTTCCCATCGGCTGCAATCCTCTTTAAAGCACTGTCAAGCTGGCTTTTACAATCGCATGACTTTGATGAGAGCACATCACCGGTGAAACATTCAGAATGAATTCGCACAACGCCTTTTTTATAATCACCCATCGACAAAAAAACATGCTCCTTATCCTTAAATAATTCCCTGTAAACCGAAATATCAAAAATCCCGTAATCTGTATTGAGCTTTGCTGTTACTACTCTCTCAACGTTTGGGTAATGGAGATTTTGATACTCCACCAGCTCTTCGATTGTACAAAACGGCAGACTGTACTTCGAAGCAAATTCCTTTGCTTCATCTATTGAAAACATCTTTCCATCATCTTTAATCATCTCGCAGATCAAAGTCGCTTCAGGAAGATTGTTCCATTTACAGAGGCTCACACCGGCTTCCGTATGACCTTTTCGTACCAGTAATCCACCTTTCTTTGCAATCAACGGGAATAAATGACCGGGAGTGATAAAATCCTTTATGGTTTTTGACGGATCAATAAGATCCTTAGCAGTAACGCATCGTTCGTGGCAAGAAATACCTGTTTTTGTATTTCTTGAATCTATGGAAACCGTAAATGCCGTGGAATAAATATCGGTTTTATTTGAAGGCATTAATGTTAATCCTTTATCCTGAGCTATTTCATTTGAAATGGCTGCGCACAATAAACCTTTACCTTGAGTTATTAAAAAATTAACCTTTTCTGGCGTGACTTTGTCAATGGCAACGATTAAATCCGCTTCGTTTTCTCTTTTTTCATCATCAAAAACTACAACGATCTTACCATCTGCAAAGTCTTTCAAAAGCTGTTCGATATTTTTCATCAAATCCTCCGTTGATTAAAATGTTATATAAATAACGGGAAAGCATATCAACTTCGATATGGACAAAATCCCCTGTGTTTTTCATTTTTAAGTTTGTCTCCTGTACGGTATGAGGAATCACCGTTACAACAAAACTCGATGACATAACATCACTGATCGTTAACGAAATACCGTCTAACGCCACCGATCCTCTGAGAGCGATAAACTGCTTCAAAGTTTTAGGATATAAAAATTCATAGTAGCAGTCCTCGACATCTTTTTTAACAGAAATTATCTTTGCTTTTCCGTCAATATGACCGGTAACTATATGCCCTCCGAGCCGTGTATTTAAAGTCAGAGCTCTTTCGAGATTTACTATTTCATTGGTACGTAAATCTCCTACCTTAAACCTCGTATGCGATGCTGTCGTTGGGCTTACATGAAAGCAAAGATATTTATTTTCAATTTTTGTAACCGTAAGACATACCCCATTTACAGCAACAGAATCCCCGATTTTCACATCATCAAGTATTTTATTACAATAAACTGCTAGCTCACCATTATTAAAATATTTGATTATGCCTGTTTCCTCGATTATGCCTGTAAACATATCGGTTCACCTCTGGATAATTCCACCATAAAATTATTATCTATGATTTTAACATCAACAATATTAAATTCTTCAAGCTCCCTTATCTGCTTTACTCCCTTATTTAAAAACACAGAAATTCCGTCCGCTCCTAAGAAAGAAGGTTTATAAAATAAAAATATCCGATCAACAAAATCATTCTTTAAAAACCAAGTAATTAATTCACCTCCACCTTCTACAAGAATTGAATCAATATCTTTACTCAAACAAAAATTTATGAAATCTCTTTTTGTCCTACTTATGCTTTTATCAATAAAATAAACTTTACCATCATTAGGCGCCAAACAATCCGTATTTATCGCTCTGCTGGAGAATATCAGCTTGTCTACTGCTTTATCGGTAAAACCATCAAGACGGCAGTTTAGCTGAGGTTTATCTTTAACAATCGTATTTTTTCCCACTGCAATGGATTTTAACCTCAACCTTAATTGATGTGCTATTTTACGAGAAGTTTCATTTGATATCCATTTTGCATCGCCGCCATGAGTTGCAATCTTGCCATCAAGAGTTAAAGCGGTTTTGAGGACTATATACGGTTTTTTGTTTTCTTTATAATAGTAGTAAATTGAATTTAATTTTTTTGCCTCATTATTCATAATGCCGGTTTTAACTGTGATCCCTGCCTTTTTTAAAATCTTAATACCATTACCGTTTACTCTCTCATCCGGATCGATCTCTGCAATAAATACTTTTTTTATCCCTGCTTTAATTATTGCATTTACACATGGCGGAGTATTGCCCGTATGTGAACACGGCTCTAGATTTACATAAATACTGGAATTTTTAAGATTAGCGTTTCTTGCATTTTTAATTGCATCAACCTCGGCATGATCAAAACCGTATTTTTTATGATAACCTGTTGAAATAATCTTATTGTTTTTTACTATAACAGCACCGACAAGAGGATTCGGAGAAGTGTAACCAAGCCCTTTTTTTGCTTCTTTTAGGGCTATAGACATGAAATACTGATCTTTATTCTCAGGCATTTTAAAATCCCCGTTTGATTCGGGGATATGGCCGGATGCTTTTTAAAAGCATGCATATTTACCTTCTCTCATCCTGACTTTACAGTCGGCATCGGAATCTAACCGATTCATGTCATTCAACAAGAATAACTCGCGGGCTTTACCGCCGGTATGGATTTTCACCTATCCCCGAAGGAAATATTAATACTCTACCTTATATCATTATTTTTATACCAAGTAAATAAAAAAAGGAAAAAAAATAAATAGAATTTTACAAATTATTAAATAAATATTATAATTAATATAGTTTAAATATATTCAGGGGTTTAAATTTATGAAAATTCTACAATTTTTTTCAATATTTATTGTTTTTTCTTTAGCATTTTCATGTGCAACCATGCAAAGTAGCACAAATCCTAATAAGAATAAAAAAATAATCAAAAAAACAGTTAAGACTAAAACCAATAATCTAAAAAATAAAAATACCTTTTCAAATATTAAAAAGACACAATATAAAAATAAAAAAACATATACCGGGAATAATAAATTCATGCTCTCAATGCAAAAATTTGGTAAAGGCATAGCCGATGTAACATATTCTATATGGAAAGCCATAGCCAAATTTTTCAGTGACAGTTATGCATATCTTGCGAAGCAGTTTAACAAACTGGCAAATTCTAAAACAATGAGAGAACTGAATAAGACATGGGATTAATATTATTACCCTCCTATAATCGGCTCTGATGCTAAAAAGAAATTCATTTCATTATTAAAAAAAATTGTATAAATTCAAATTATATATCTTGATATTTTTCAAAATTATTATTAAATTATCATTAATTTTATACTGCGAGTGTATTTCAATGGTAGAAAACTGGCTTCCCAAGCCAAGAACGGGGGTTCGATTCCCCTCACTCGCTATTCTTTTATATTTCATTCAATTTTCACTATCTGGGGAGTAGAATGAAAATCAAATCATTGATATTTTCAATAATCATTCTTCTAATATTTAAAATATACCCCATAGAAGAGCCAAATGATCCTAAGGATCCAGGTGATACAATTAATTCAGATTTGGATAAATTCGAGGATAAAAATGCAAAAAAATTCAATATCAAATACATGAATAAAAAAGGGATTTTAAAAAAAGGCATCATAAAAAATAAATCAGGCATATACTTCAAACTTTCATGGGATGAGAATGAATCGGGCTTACAAGAAATACTCATTGATTTTGTTCAAGCGATAAGGATTAAGGGCTATAAAATGGATAAGCAAAAAGTAAACAATAAACTTTCTAGAATTTTTTATGTACCTTACCTTTATGATATAGAATTTACAGATGGTAAAATAATCAGAAATGCAAAAGGGAAAATATCTTTTCTTGACAAATTTGTGGTTTATAACTCGCTCGGCAAGGAAACCTGCTATACATATTTTGTAAGATACTGGTACGAAGATAAAAACATGTTTCATGACAATCATTCTACAAACTATAATGAAAATCCAAAAGTACCGGATCCGACAATTGTTTATATTGAATTCTTAAATAACTCTGATAAAAATGAATAAAATAATTATTTTTTTAAAAATCTTTTTTATGTTTTGTTGTATTATTATATAATGAAATAATAAAAATTTATTAGTTTGAGGAAATTATGTTTCAAAAATATTTAAGAATATGCACCGAAAAAGTTATTCATGCCATAAATATAGGCACAATGGAACTCGCAAATTTAAGACAGACGGTATTTTCTCCTGAATTTATCTTACTTGGAATAATCGAACAGGATGACTCCATAGTAATACAAATACTTGAGCAATTAAATCCCGATCATATAAAGCTTATCGATGTCATAACCGAAAAAATCTACAGCTATCAGCCTAAAAGCGAAGGTGTTCCTGATTCAATCAATATTACTTTGAGTCCCGACATCGAAAAATTATTCGAAATCGCACTTGATGAAACAAAAAAATTCGATGATAAATTTATTTCAACAGGCACGCTTTTTTTATCTTTTTTTAATCCTTCAATACAGCCTGCATCAACGATTCTCTATGAAACAGGTTTAAAATACAATGACTGCCGTGAAGCGCTTATAAATCTTAAAGGCTCTATAAAAATTGACACAAGAGACTCTGAGAGTAAAGAGGATGTTTTAAAAGAATACGGCACTAATTTAACCGAGCTGGCACAGCAGGGAAGACTCGATCCAGTAGTTGGCAGAGAAAAAGAAATAAGTCAAATTATAAATATACTTGCACGCAGAACAAAAAATAATCCGATCATAGTAGGTGAACCCGGCGTCGGTAAAACTGTATTAGTCGAAGGCCTTGCACAGATGATAGTGAATTCAAGAGTACCAGAAACATTATTAAATAAAAAAATAATTCAGATCGATATAACACAGGTAACAGCTGGAGCAAAGTTTAAAGGGGAATTCGAGGAGAGGCTGAAAAATATTGTTGATTCACTGATAAACTCCAACGGTAAAGTAATTGCATTCATAGACGAAATGCAGACCCTGATGGATGCTGGCGGAGGAGGAAACATAAAAGCCGGAGATATATTAAAACCCGCACTCGCCAGAGGACAATTACAGATGATTGGATCAGCAACATCAGAGTCTTACAAAAAAACCATTGAAAAAGACAGAGCTCTGTCGAGACGATTTCAGGTAATAAGACTTGAAGAACCTTCATTGCAGGAAACAATTAATATCTTGAATGAATTAAAACCAAAATATGAAAAACATCACAACATAATTTATTCTCCTGAAGCGATCTTTGCATCAGCCAGATTATCGGATAGATATATAACAGACAGAAATCTTCCTGATAAAGCAATAGACCTTCTTGATGAAGCCGGAGCGCGAAAACACTTGTATTTAATAACAATCCCGCCGGAAATACAAGAAATGGAAAAAGAAAAAACTCAAATAAGGAGACAACAGACTGAAGCGTTTGTTGAAAACAGAATAGAAGACGTTGTTGAATTCCAACAGAAAATTAATGAACTTGAAGAAAAACTAAAAAAACTTAAAAACGAATGGCTTAAATCAAAAAAGAAAGTCGACAATACGGTAACCGAAGAAGACATAGCGCTTGTTGTAAGCAATACCACTGGCATACCAATCCAAAAGTTAGTCGAAACCGAATCCGAAAAATTAAAGCTTATGGAAGACAAGCTTCATCAGAGGATAATCGGTCAGGATGAGCCTATTAGAGCAGTATCAAATGCAATCAGAAGAAACAGAGCAGGACTTAAAGACAAAAATAGACCTATCGGCTCATTCTTGTTTTTAGGTCCTACCGGAGTCGGCAAGACAGAGCTTGCAAAAGCGTTAGCCGAATTTTTGTTTGATGATGAAAACAAAATCACACGATTGGATATGTCTGAATACATGGAGAAGCATTCTGTATCTAAGATGATAGGATCTCCTCCGGGATACGTGGGCTATGACGAAGGCGGACAGTTAACCGACCAAATAAGAAGAAACCCCTATTCCATCATTCTTCTTGATGAGATGGAAAAAGCCCACGAAGATGTTTTTAATATATTTTTACAAATTTTTGATGAAGGTCGTTTAACGGATAGTCAAGGAGTAGAAACAAGTTTTAAAAATACAATAATAATCGCTACATCAAACTTAGGCTCGTCAAGTGTTTTTGACTTAGAAAAACGCATCGGTTTTGCTCAAAACTTAGACGATAAAACAGGCAATTACGAGCTTATGAAAGAAAAAATTCTTGAAGAGACAAAAAAATTCTTCAAACCGGAATTTTTAAACAGGATCGATGATATAATAGTATTTCATCCTCTGGAAAAAGATCATATAATTAATATTGCAGATATAATGCTTAATAGATTAAAATCAAAGATTAATGAAAACGGTTTTGAGATAGAGTTTACTATCAAAAGTAAAAACAAACTTGCAGAGCTTGGATATAATCCTGAATTCGGTGCACGACCCTTGCGAAGAGTAATTGAAAATCATATTGAAAACCAGATCAGTCTTATGATAATTTCAGGAGAAATAAAAAAAAGCGATAAAATTATTGTTGATGAAGAAAATGGTAAAATTATTATACGAAAAGAACCTGCAAATTGATCAAACATAATGGATATGTTATGGAAGAATCAAATACAATGAAACCCATGCCATTATGGGAGGCTGTTTTATATTTTGGAATCCCGACATTATATTTTATATTTATAAGTTTTATGATTTTCCCATTCCTTGACAAAATCATAAAATTAAATGAATCCTTAGCATATTTACTGGGAGGATTATTTCTGTTTATCCCCATGTTTATTTTTGTAATAATTTTATATATCAATGAGGGGAATAAATTATTTCTACCTGACATATTAAAACGTTTAAGAATAAAAAAAATTACATCAAAAGATTGGATTTGGATATTGTGTTCTATAATCGCTGTATATTTAATCTCTGGTATAATGACATTCATCTCAGTAACTTTATCAGTTATTTTTAAAAATCAGGCATTGATATTAAAACCACAGATGTTTAATCTTTCGTCAACGAATGTCAAAAATATTATTTTTTTGATCTTATGGATCATAATGTTTGCTTTCAATATTCTGGGAGAAGAGATGCTTTGGAGAGGATATATACTTCCAAGGATGGAGTTAAAATACAATAAATTTGCATGGCTTTTTAATTCCATTTTATGGATGTTTTTTCATATACCTTTTGGAATAAAATTCATGATATTTATTATTCCCGTAATTTTTATACTACCTTTTACTGTTTATAAAACTAAAAACACATCCAACGGTATGATTATCCATGGATTTTTAAACGGGCAAATGGTCATACTGACCTTACTTGGCGTCATAAAATAATTATTCCATACGAAATTATTTACTCGCCATTGTAAAAAAACTACTTATTTTTAATACGTTTATCGCCAAATGCAGATATTGTTCTTGTACCAGCCTTACACCTTCCCCACTGTACTGTCCCTTTGGGAATATACAGTTCATCGCCGGGTCTCATAACTATCTCTTTATCTTCAAAACATGCTACATATTCACCACTCACACAAATCATATATTCATCAAAATCATGTACGTGTTTTTTTGATACACGGTCGGAATGACATTCCCAAAACGCCATTTGTGAACCATCCGCAGTTTCATAATAATAACCTTCAATATCGGTAATGTTTTGCTGTGACGGATCGATCTTATTCTTCGGGTTTTTCATAAAATCAGGAAAATGTTCCATGGCAGATATCCTTAAAAAAATATTTTATTTTAATGATATCCAATATCATATGGTAAATCATTAAATTAGTAAACAATAATAAAGTATATACTTTAAATATAATATTGCTATTTTTTAATAAATATTCTAATATTGTATTGGTAAATAATTAATATATTACTCAAAAACATCTGTTAAGATAAAAACACAAATCCGGTAGGTAGTCCGGATGTATGCAGAATAATTTTTAAGCATATAAGTAACCTTCCCCATGTGGATGTCCATTCTTAACCTTAATTAAAATTAAGGGGGAAGTTATGCTTAAAACAAAACTCACTATCTATTTTGAAAATCCTTTCTGGGTAGGCATATTTGAAAAGACTGATAATAATAATTATTCAGCTTTCAGACTTGTCTTTCCTGTTGAACCTAAAGATGCCGATATTTATGATCTTATCCTGAATAATTATTCTGTCATTAATTATTCAACCGCTGTGAAAATCAACGGTAAAACAGAAAAATGCAGGATAAACCCAAAACGTCTTCAAAAAGTTGCAAAAAATGAAATGACAAAAACAAATAGATTAAAAAAAGCCTATATTGCAATCAATAAAGAAAGAGAGAAAAACAAAAAAGAAAAAATTAAAAACTCAAAAATTATAAAGCTGGAAAAAGAAAAACTCAAGTTTTCAATAAAAAAACAAAAAAGAAAAGATAAACACAGAGGGCGTTAATTTTACTCCCGGTTTTTCTTTTAAACACGTATACCTTTGATTAATCTAAAAAAAACAATTTATTTTCTTTACATATATCAAATATAAATGATATATATATATTATTATCACATTATAATTGATTAATTATTAATAATTTTAATAAAAAAATAACATGAATAAAAAATATAAATTATTTCTTATAAATCCAAAAGCAAATTTTAAACATTATATGGTACAAAAAGAATTTGCACTTCTCATGGGCAAAAAAACTCTTACTGTACCGTTGGGTTTACCTATTGTTGCCAGTCTAACTCCTGATTATTATGATATCAAAATTATCGATGAGGATATCGAAAATATACCACAGGATGAATTACCAGATATCGTGGGGATTACATCGGTAATTTCTAATTTAAAAAGAGCTTATGAGATTGCCGACTGGTACAGAAATAAAAATGTAAAAGTCGTACTAGGCGGATTTTGCGTTTCTTTCATGCAGGACAGCGCGGTAAATCATGCAGACAGCGTCATAGTCGGCGAGGCTAAAGGCGCATGGGAAGAATGCCTTAAAGATTTTGAAAAAAATAAAATGAAAAAAGTATATATAAACAAAACTGTTAATGATTTTAAAACAAGTCCATTGCCAAGATGGGATCTTGTTGATAAAAATAATATACTATCAACTCCCATTCAGGTGTCAAGAGGTTGTCCTTTTAAATGTGAGTTTTGTCTGGTGCATAAAATCTACGGCAACAAAATGAAATACAGAGATGTTGATGATGTAATAAAAGAAGTAAAAGCAGCTCCATGTAAAACGATTTTTTTTGTAGACGACAATCTCACATTCAATAAAAAATATGCAAAAGAATTAATGAAAAAACTATCAGATGAAAAAATCGTTTTTATGTGCCAGTGCAGCATCGATGTTGCAAAGGATGATGAGCTTTTAGACCTTATGGCAAAAGCCGGCTGTGCGTATATTTTAATCGGATTTGAAAGTGTTAATCCAAACAGCCTTAAGGAGTCAAGAAAATTTCATAATAATATAAAAAATTACGAAGAGGCAATCAGTAAAATCCACAGCAAGGGAATAAATATCATTTCGGCATTTGTTGTGGGGTTTGACTCAGGCAGCCTTGATGATTTTGATCATATTTATGATTTTACCATGAAAAACAATATCCCTGTAGTTATGGTAAGCATCCTTACTGCAATCCCCGGTAACGATCTTTATATAAGAATGAAAAAAGACAAAAGGATTAATTATATCAATACAAATTTTATTACTTCAAGCTGCCCTACAATGGTTTATAAAGATTTTACTCAATTGGAATTCGTCAATAAATTCAGAGATAGTTTAAAGAAATTATTTTCCCCTGAAACAATTTATAAAAAAGCGATCAAACTTTTTGAAACCGGTAAATTTAAAAAAAGTGGTCCAAGTGATATAAGTCCAAAAGAAAAAATGTCTGCAATGATGGTGCTTATAAAAAACTACCTCTTCTCCAAAGATAAAATGAAGAGAAAGCTTTTATTTGATCTATTTAAGTTAGGATATCAAAAAAAAACAACCTATGATAATGTTGTTAGCTTTTTATTAACAATCGAATCATATCATATTTATGCTAATAAATATCAAGATTATATTGATGCAATGAAAGATGATCTTGAACGAATTGATAATAATACTAAAAATGGCAAATATACTGGACCCGTAATAGAAATAAGCTAAAATATTTCTATTACCCTGGCTAAAGATAAAATAATAACTAAAAAATATTGACATAATAAATTCAATCTGTAATATTAACTCCAATAAATCAAGGAGGCTTATTATGAGAAAAATTAATTCACTCTTTGATTTTATGCCCGGGGCGTTTATCATTTAAGATAAACGCTATATTCATAGATTTAAGTCGGTTTAACATTCAAATGATTTTGAGTGGTGGACTGGCTTATTTTATTTTATAAATATAAAAGGCTATCTTTTGAATTTCTTAAAAAAAATGTTGCAAATTTTATCAATAGCAGTGATTTTACTTTTTTTAATTCTCACCTTAATCCCAATAATCTTTTCATATAAAAAACTAATTTATGACAATTTAGAAAATTTACCCGAAGTTGAGGTCGTATGTCTTTTAGGAGCAAAGATATATCCTAAAGGTGAGCTCTCTCCGGTGATAAAACAAAGATGCGATGCTCTCATTGAATTATATAAAAATAAAACAGTTCAATCAATTTATGTAAGTGGCAGTTGGAAATATGAAGTCAACCATATAGTAAAATATCTTTTAAACAACTACATTGACGAAAAAAAAATTATAAAAGATTATCTCGGTTATGATACACACGATACTATAAGGCATATCAAAAAATCAGGATATAAAAGAGTCTTATTAATTTCACAGTCATTTCATCTTTATCGTGCAATTGATATGAGTAAATCCAATAAACTCGAAGCCTATGGGCTGTCTGCTGAGAAAATAGTACCCGTCCATGAAAATATTTCGCCAATAGTCAAGTATTTAATTAAATTACAGCGCTACTATAAAAATTCTTTTTTATTTCTGCTTTATAAAATAAGACTATATGATTTATTCTCAAGAGAAGCCGAAAATAAAGAGGGATTAAGATTAAAAATATCTAATCCGTAATTACAATCTGAATATTCCAGTTTTTATCTATTTCAAGGCTTTTCCAGCCATTATCTGTTTTATATAAATTAGCATGAATAAACCCCGGACCATTATCAAGACCTATTATGGGTTTATTATAGTTATCTGTTTTAATATATAAACCAACCCATAATTCTTCATTATTAATTGACAATGGCACATCAATATCTATATCATTCCAGCTATAAGACTTTATATTAATCGCAGTCTGACTGTATATAAGATTATATTTATTACAATAATCACTATTATAAAACCTTAAAGTGAGAGTGTCCGGTAATTCATAAATATACACTCTCACTTTTGCGATTTTTTTATCTTTAAACTTTTGAAGTTTATCAGATATAAAATGGACGCCAACTTCATAGCTGTTGCATCCATTAAAATAATATTTATAACCGGAGTTCTCATTGTCATAATGTATCAGCGTAAAGTTGTTTGTATAATAATCATTGGCTTTAATAAAATTAATTAAAAAAGTATTAATTAGTAAAATTACAATCATTCTTTTTAGCATTTACGCCCCTTTTAAAATATCTTTAGTAATAATCTAATTTATTCTTTAAAATTATAAATAAAGTGAGAGCGATGGGAGCCTTGAACACACTCTCACTTTTGAATAAATTAGTCTTAATACTTTTTTAAATATATTTAGGGATAAAATGAAAAGAATACTACTCCTTTATAGTATTTATAATGAATAATATCCCATTCATCCTTAAAAAAAAATATGCCTTTTGGTATATTTATAAATTTTTTAATATAATTTTTTTATTATTTTTCATTAAATATGGGGTTTATCAAATTTTACTTTATTATTTCTCAATCTTAGTATATAAATAACTTAAAGCCATATCAAGGAGATATTTCAGAATGATTCCAGATTATGAAAATATATCAGCAGCATTTTTGGTAAAAGACCATAAATTGTTTATAGCCCAGAGAGCCCAAAATGATGAACAAGGATTAAAATGGGAATTACCTGGAGGAAAATTAAAAGATGAAGAATCATATGAGCAGGCTTTAATCAGAGAGTTCAAGGAAGAATTCGAAGTAGATATTAATGTTATTAAGGAAATCGGAAGCTCTGAGTCAGTATATAAAAACAAAACATTATTAGTAATTTTCTTTTTAATAGAATGCGATACAACAAAAATTAAATTAAAAGTACACAAAGATTCCAAATTTGTCACTTTAAAAGAATTAAAAGAAATTGATCTTTGTGAAGCCGATAAAATCTTCATTCAAAATTATGAAAATGAGATTAAACAGTATTTGCAGTAATTTATCTATACAAACCGGGATTATCGGGATAATAAACAGATTTAGCAACGCCTGTAATCCCTTGATAATTTACCTGTATTGTTACAACAATTGGTTCGTCTCCAAATCTTGAAATCGCCTGAGAGCTGTAAGTAAATATCACTTCTCTGCCTTTAGAATTTTCAATATTTTTAAACAATTCATTTAAATCTTTGTTTCGATAAACTCTATAATATTCTCCGCCTGTCTTTTTTGCAAAATATCTATAAACTTCAGACAGCGGACCGTCTTCAAACGAAACTATATACACTGGTATATTATTATTAATGGCATAATTAATACTGTTTTCAAGCTTAAATGCTTCAAAATCATTACCTGTTTCATTAGAATTAGTTATAAGCACAATAGCTTTTTTGGAAAAACGAGGCAGCATATGAGAAATACCGAATTTGATACCTGCTCCCTTATCTGTATATGCAAAACCATTTTTATCCTCAAGAGACTCCAGTATAGAAAGCCTTGCTGAATTAAACTCATTTTCTAGCACTGCTTCAGATTCTTTTAGAGAGACAAAACATACTTTGGTGTTAACATTAATATTTTTAAGCCAGATATCCAATAGTGATCGTACCTGCGAATTATACTTTATCATATTCAAATTTTTATCATACAATACAAGTATATCGGCATTTTTATCTCTACTTGAAGTTAACTCACTGCTCACAATAGGCACGATTTTTCCATTTTCATAAATAGAAACATTTTTTTCATTTAATCCTTCAGGCATTGTAAAATTATCCCTCATTACCGAAAGACTTATGTTAACCACAGGATATTTCTTTGATACCACTCTCTCTATATTTACATTTAAATTCGTATAACGTTCCCTGGAATACGATAAGACAAAAAGCCTGGAAGTATTAAAATCAGTAACAATTATATTTCCTTCCTTATCCATTACAAGGCTAATCCCTTTTTTCAATCGTTTCCCCATTGCATCTATTATATACCATAGCCCGTTTTCTTCTTCATAAGCCCATATTTCTGTTTCGCATAAAATCAAAAATCTGTTAAATTTGTCTTTAACTATACTATAAGGAGATTTTAACTTATCATCTCCAAATGAAAAAAGAAAATTACCACTTTTATCATAAACCATGATCTTATTTAACGCCCTGTCACAGACATAAATCTTATTATCGTTATAGTACATACCAGCAGGCTTTTTTAATTTACCATCATCATCTTTATCTCCAATAGAAAAAAGTATCTCTCCATTATTTTTATATTTATTTATCCTGCGGTTACCTGAATCCACTACGTACAGATTCTCATCATCATCCAGTAAAAGATATTCGGGTCCTAATAAACCTCCTGTCCCTATGCCTTTAAATCCAATCTTGCCTTTCATCAATCCCAGCTTGTCAAATTTCAAGACAACATCATTTGCAAAATCCGACACATACAAATATCCTTCTTTATCAACGGTAATTCCAAAAGGTTTTCCAAGTTTTGGATAAACAGGAAAATGGTTTTTAACAATCGTTAGATTAGAATCCAGCTCTAAAACCTGCCCTGTCAAATAAGAAGCAATAAAATAATGATTTTTGTCATCAACAAAAACCTGAGATGGTTTTAAAAAATTAGGAATAGAATTTTTATCTTTATAGCCTTTTATATCATCCCTTAATATATAACTTTTATCTATATTTATATCAGATAAAACACCCCGCTTGCTGTATAAAAATGCAATCTTGTTTTTTAAGCTCCTGTCGTCATAGCCAAGAGACAAAAGAGTATTCCATGCAAATATTGCATTCATCTCATAGCCGGCTTTCCTGTAACTCTCTCCTAAAAAAAGTCGCGAAAGATGATTGTCATCTTTAAAACTTAAAGACTTAATAAAATGTGTTATTGCTACCTCGTATTGTGTATCATGAAAAGCTCTTATGCCTTTTTGAAATTCATCCATGGAATATTCTTTGTTTAAATCAAGATCCTGTGGATAAACTAAAAAAATAAAAATTATTAAATAAATAATTACAAATTTATATTTCAATTACTTTCTCCCTATTTTGATTTTAAAACTATTTCAAAATGTTTTTTAATTTCAGGATAATCTTTTGCCAGATCAACGGCTTTTTTTAGGCTCACAAGTGCAAGATTTTTGTTGCCACTTTTATAATATGCCCATCCAAGTGAATCAAGATACGCAGCGTTATTTGGCTTAAGCCGAACTACCTCTTTAAGCATATCAAGTCCTTTATCAATATCAATGCCGTAATCGCAAAGTAAAAATGCATAAGTGTTTTTTGCATTTATATTATAGATATCCATATCATAAGCCCTCTGGGCATAATCAATAGCTTCTTCTTTTTCATCAAGATAATATTTAATTGCGGCTAATGCAGCATACACCTGCACGATGTTGACATTTGATTTTAATACCTCAAGGTATTCTATCTCAGCCCTTTTATAATCCTGATTTTGAAAGTAAATGAGGCCTAAAAGCATCCTACACTGCTGTGTATACAAAAAATTAGCGCCCAAATCAACCACATTTTTAAAATGAAGTACGGCTTTTGCCCAGTGTTCGTCTTTTGCATAGATAAGACCAAGATAATAATTGGCTTCCGGATTTGAAGGATCCTTGTCAAGGACATCAAGGAATAATTGCTTTGATTCATCGACTTTTTTGCGGTTATAATTCAAGACGGCCTGTTTCAATAAATCATTTACTTCTTCAGTTAATTTTTTGTCGATTATCAATTTTATTTCCCTCCCGTTTAAAAAAATTATAAAATCATAAATTACGCTCTTCAGACTTATTCATTGTTTTATTTTCTTCCTGTGCAAGAAGCTTTGCAAATTCCTCATCAGCCTGGCTTCCAGCAGCAAGAAGCTCTTCATCAAGCTCTTTTTTATCAACACCAGATAACTCTGTGGATAATTTTGCATTGGCTATTGCTTTCTTGCGGGCTTCCTGTATGGTTATAATTCCCTGCATATCAACATCGGTAGAAAATCCCGAAAGCATTTCATTTAATTTAACAACCTGTCGTGAAGAAATAATATCGGCGACAGCCTGATCTTCCTGAGATTTTAAATCCTCAATTTTATTCTGCAATGTAATCAATTGCCGTTTATATTTATCCAAATTTTCAGAATTAACTTTGATAAACTCTTCATTCTCCTGTATTTTTTGCTTTGCCTTTAAAACCTGAGCATGATAGTCTTTAAAAACATCTTGATATTTTTGATCGTTTGTCTCTTTGAATCTTTTTACAGCTCCAAGCTTTTTTGTCTCAAGATCCTGAACCTTTTTTTCAAGCTCTTTTGTTTCCTGTTTTTTTTCTTCATTTATAGCCATTAAATTTGCTACAGCAGTTTTAACCGTTGTATGACTCTTTATAAGTTTTTCTCTAACTTTCCTAAATTGAGCCCTGATAGTTGTCTCATTGGCTGTAAGCATATTATCACTAGCGTTATCCAAAGCTCCTCCGCCCAGACCGAACAACCTTTGAAAAAACCTCGCCACAGAGCTAAAAAAACCCATAAAAGATCTCCTTTTTATCGAATTATAATCAATTATCAATATAAATATGTTAATTTTTAATACTTTAGAATGATAATAATGAAAATAAATTAAAAAGTAAATAAAATTTTTTAATATTAATAAGTTATAAGATTTGTAAGCCAAAAAATCAATTTTTACCGAATCCGTTTGGATAATGCTTGCGTTGTCTATTTTTTTCTATAACCGGAGCATAACGCTTTTTAAACCTCATCACTTCGCCTTTATTATTTGCCCAGAGATTAGAAGGATAAAGCTCAGGATCAATTTTTAAATTTTCATCAAATTTACACTGATTATAAAAGATATTTGTTTCATAGGTAATATAAATATCAATACCATTAAATCGAATCGGATATTTATAATAACCTATTGGAGTTTTACTGCAATAAATATCATAAGTTCTGTTAAAAGCCGACAATCTAAATACATACAGACGCTCTGAGTATGCTTTTTTATCAGCATTAATAAAAAGAATAATGAGATTTATAAAGAAAACGAAAAATATAAATTTATTATACCTCATCATATATTTATTATCGAATAAAACACACCCTATCTATAGATAAAATAAACAATATTAGCTTAATCTCCCCACTGAATTTACTTAATGTCTTCCAGCCTAATTTGGCAAAATAATATTTTCTTCTTTGCTAAATATATTGTAAAAAATGCTTCATTACACTATAAATATAGTACAATAAATTACACAAGGAGAAAAAAAGCATTATGAAAAATTTAAAAACTATGATTTTGATTGTTTTACTTGCCTTATTATTTTCATGTTATGAAGGATACATATCAAGTAACGATGCTGTAATGTTAAAAAAATACTTAAATCCCGCAGAATTAAAAATATTGACTGAAAAACCTGATGAAAATATCTGGATTATAGATGTAAGACCTTCTGCAAATTATGAGGCAGGACATATACCAACAGCAAAATCTTATCCTTCAGGAATAATATTAAAAAAATTGAATGAAATATCCAAAGATAAGTATCTGATAGTATACTGTGAAACTGGTGGCAGAGCTCAGGCTGTAATAAAAATCCTTGAGAAAGAAGGATATACAAAAATGATGAACTGGGGCGGATATACAAGATGGACCTATGAGCTGGAAAAATAACTTAAGGCAAAAAAATCATCTATTTAATTGAATAATAATAAATTAAATGATATAAATTTATCCATGAATGAAAACCAGATAAAAAAAGCCATAAAAAAGATAGCAGAAGACATCATAAAAGAAATAGACAGGAAACAAGATATCAATGAATATCTCGACGGAATTATCGGTGCTTTTTTAAGCATGAAAGTTTTGTCGGATAAAAAAAACAAAACTGATATTATTAAGGTTTCCAAAAAATAATACCCATTATCCCCCACAGCAGCAATCTGGCGGAGGATATATCATATTTGCCAGATTTTATTGAGTGATATAGCCACCGCCTCCTGTATAATCATCAAGAAGAAATATTTTTTTTATTTCTATTCTTTCATCTGACCGATATTTAATAAAATCTACATTTATTGATTTATATTTATCATTTTTATTAAATATAATTTGAATTTGACCATTAAAATATTTATTTTCGTACAAACTTCCAAAAAAGATACCTTCGCTAATCCAAATATAATTGTCATTTATTAATTTTAATATTTCATTTGCTACTTCTGAAATTGATATAAAATATCGAATATATTCTATCTTTTTTTCTGCATCTTCAATTTCTTGTGTTGGGAAAATGCTAAAAATAAGAAATACATTTAAAATTAATATAATTATCATTTTTATAATTTTCATTATAATAAAACCTCCTTATACTTAATGACAGAATTTCGTCTAACGGTTCGCAATTTAATGACGTAAAAGTGCGTTCATTAAAAACAACCCACAATCATAATACCAAAAATCATTTATAAAAATCAACAAATAAATTTTTAACTCAACCCGCCAGCACTTTTATGCGTGCGACGAACAGTACCGAGAAGCACAAAACTTTGAGTACTCAAAAAAGCTTAAGCACTGTAGCGCATATGGTGCGTTGTACGAAGACCACTGACATCCACGGAAGGATTAATGTCGGCATTGGCAAGGATGCCACTATGCCGACCTAATAACCCCCTTAAAAGGTAAAAAGGTAAAAATCCAAAATTTAATTTGACCTCGCAATACGAAAGCCGATGACGTAGTTCTCGTAGTCCGGGTAGTTCATGCCACGGTCACCCACTCGCAAGTTGCTCACACCGTAGTTCCAGCCACCACCCCGCTTGATACGGTTGGCGCCAGATGCCGGACCTCTGAGAGATAGAGGATTCCGCCAGCCGGAATTATAGCCAAAGCTGCCGCATCGTCTGATAAGTCAGTAAACCTCCCATCAGCGAGGAAACCAGACCGCCGCCGCCCTGGGCTTTCACACCGGTCAGATAGAAATTCTTGATGCAGGTCTTTGCCGACATGGTCATCATTCCTCTACCGTTTGCAAACACGCTGTCATACCAAGCACCGCGGGTGGCTCCCGTATAGCGCTCGAAAGTATGTGGGGTAGCTGTGTCTTTTACGACGATGGAGGACGCAATGCAGGGAATAATCTTTTCTATTTTTTTGATAAGAATGTCGGCAAAGGCATTTTTTTTAGCAACGTAATTTTTATATTCTTCCGGGTTTTTTCTGTCTTTTAGAGTGAAATAATCACGATCGACTGGATAGACCAACGCATGCAGTCCGTGCATTTTTTCCGGAGCCAACCGGCTTGAAAATAGCGAAGGAACCTGGATTCCGATTTGAATCGGATCCTTTTCGTATTGTAGCCGGCCGTTCAATGATCTTTCGTAAAACGAACTATGGTCTTCCCACGACTCATTGTAGAAAACAACGCCATATTTCAGATCGTATTTTGACAAATCTAGGGGCGTGCCTAGATGAAGGGAGAATCCCGACTCGGAGCATTGATGCTTCTCAAGGCGGGAAATCATTCTGCTTGGAAGCTTGTTTTTTCCAATCAACTCAAAGTAAGTGTTTTCCGTGTCCGCACTCGATATGACGGAGTCAGCGGAAATCTCTTCGCCCTCCTCCGTCACAACACCGCGGATAACATTTTCTCGGATCAGTATTTTCGACACTTTGGTGCGGTAGCGTATTTCGCCCCCATACTCCATCAACTTTTTGGCTAGATGGTCAGAGATCGACTGATATCCGGTTGCGGGATATAGGATTTTCTGACTCAAAATTAAATTCAGCATGCCGATCCCCAAAGAGGGTTGCATCTTAGGGGGAATGCCGAAGAATCCCCAAAGCTGAGTTAGCACCGCGATCAGCCGATCATCTTTCGTGTACTGCTTCAAAAATTCATATTGATTTTTCCTCAAGTTCAAAAATATTCTTATAAAATTGACCAATGATGAGAACCTCATTTTTTGAGGCCGCATTTTTTTTATATCGAAACCGCTTATTTTGTCCATGATACAATCGACGGATCTTGTTTCGTGAGGGAATGCTTTCTTAAGGTTTTCTCGGCATCCCTCCAGATTGTTGGCTGGGAACACAACTTCCATATCCGGGTAGATGCACTTCATGAGGTTATCAACATTTACCCATTGAATCCCCGTAAAGAAATCAATGGACTCAAGGAAGGAATACAACTCGCCGCTTTCGTCAAAATGCGTGATGGAGGGAACGCTGAAAGTAAATCCTTCACGCATATAGGAGGTGCAATAGCCTCCTGGTATTACGTGCTGCTCCAGCATCAGTACACTTTTCCCGTCTCTGGCAAGTAACAATGACGAGAGCAAGGCGCCTAACCCACTCCCGATAGTGATCACGTCATATTTTTTCATAAATAATGTCTCCTTTCATAAATTCGGACGCTGCTCTGTTTTGCTCTTTTTGTTTCTGAACAAAAATTTATGCGTAAAAGTCACTACGATAAAGAGTGAGGAAATTCCTATCAGTGATGCGATCAGCACATTGGGTAAATTTAATATTCCAATTTGCTCCGCTTTTCCGAAAATAATTATTGCCACCAAGGGAAAAAAGGTGCAGGCGGTGACAGTGCCGGGTGAATACAGGTTTTCGCAGATGGTGGCATAGCCGTGAAAAATCGCGTTGCAGAAATAACCGACGGCGAAACCCAGTTGAAATATTTGGAAGACCCGGTTGTCCGGGAAGACATTCAATAATATGACTAAAGCAAGAACGATGAGAAACATTATTATATTCTCAGAGATAAATTTGCTCTGTGTGTACACCAGCCGTCCGGGCTTTCGGTTTGCCCATGAAACAAAGCGAGGTCCTTCCTCCGCAATGTGTAAGATATAAACGATTACCGAAATCCAGGAAATCTGCGCAAAAGTCATGGTTTCCAAAAAGGTAAACATATGGTCCTCCTTTAGATGTTCTTAATAAATTCGCAAGACAAACTTTCCGTCGTCGAGCGGATTTGTCCCATTTTCTCACAGAAATAATTCATTTCCACTTTATTGGCGAAAAGTATAAGAGTGCGTCCCAAAATAGTTGAATAATATGATTTATTAATGTATAATTTC